>NZ_WHNU01000052.1:0-69610 GCF_009362305.1 Burkholderia sp. BE17 | reverse complement strand
CAGCATCAGATCCTGAACCTCGGTCGGCGTCATCGGCCCCTTGACCAACTGGTCCAGCAGTTCCTTGGGCAACTCAGGCAGCGGCCCGCGGGCCGCTGCCTGACGCGCTACGGTTTGCCTCTTCTTCTTCATCGGCATATCCATGACTTTTATACCTCATGATATGCCCCGCCCACGAAATGACGGATAGGTCCTTCGCGAGCGGCGCGTCCTGCTCGGCTAAGGTTTACACGCGCCGTGCCGTTATCTTCCCTGGACAGCCCTCGTGCCTCGAATGCTGATCCGTTTTCTTGCCTGCTCGCGTTCTGCGCGAGCAGGCTTTTTTCGTTTACGGCGCGCTTGAATCGGAAAAGTGCGCCGCACTCACGCAGCGCTATCGCACCCGGCTCGTGGCGAGCTTCGCATACCGCAAAGAACGGTATATCTTGCGACGAGACATTCCGATCAAGAGAACCAGCGGAAGGAGTAACCACCCATGCCGGAAATCCGGACCGTACTACGTGCCGCGACAGCGCACGACGCGCCCCTCATCGCTCGCCTGCACACCCTGAGTTGGCAAACCGCATACAGCCATATCCTCCCGGCGGCCTATCTGTCCGACGAGGTGCCGACGGAACACGCGGTGCGGTGGCGGAAATATCTCGATCGCAATGAAACAGAGTGGGGCCTCGTGCTGATCGCCGAGTCCGATGGCGAACCTGTCGGCTTCGTCAGTGCCGAACGCCCGGTCGATCCGGTGCGCGGCGTGCTGCTTGACTGCCTGCATGTCCATCCTTCGCATCACGGAAGCGGTACAGGCAGGCGCATGATCGAAGCCGTTCGCGCATGGGCCCGAACGCTCGGCGTGGACAAGGTCTATCTGTCGGTGCTGGACGGCAACGCGCGCGCGATCGGCTTCTATGAGCACAACGGCTGGAAATTGGCGGGTATCGAAACGAGCCGCATCGGCCAGACGGAGGTCGCCGACCGGATCTACGCGATACGGGCCTAGGCGCTTGCCCGAATACAACCGAACGGTCGCCCGATATGCAACTACTCCCGGCCGCTACGAAGTCGCGCCGGGCAGAAGCCGCATCTGCTCGTCCGTCACTCGCCGCAATACCGCACGAGCAAATCGGCCTCCGTCTCGTGCACCTCGACGGGCAGGGTCGTCGCGCCTGCATAGGCAAGATAGCGTGCGCGATGCTGGCCGTTGCGGAATGACGCGACGCCGACTTTCGACAGGCCGGGGATGCCGAGCAGCGTTCGCGTTCTCGTCACGCGAAACGTGATGAGCGGCATGTCCGGAATCTTGTCCTGGTCCGGATCGAGGAATTCGCGAATCCCCGCGGCTTTTCCGGGCGCCCAGTACTGAACCGACGGCAGCACGTAGTCCGTCGTGTCGCGATCGGCGCAGGTCAGCAACTTCTTCAGGTCGATCGTCACGACCCGATGTCGCGAGTCGTCGGACGAGAATACCCGCTTGAGATGCGTATAGGCATAGGGGACGTGCCCGGGAAGCTGGATAATCCAGACGTCTACGCCATTCAGTTGTGCGCGGGCGAGTGTCATTTTTCCTCTGGTGGCGCAAGCGGTCTCGGTGGCCGGAGTTTAGCAGCGCAATTACGACAGCGGAGCAGGTCGATACCGGATCAGGAAAACGGAACGATTCACTGCGGAACCGGAAGCGCAGCAGGAACGGTTGGCAAAGCGGATGCGATCATGCGTCGGTGGCCGATATCGACAGGTTTCGAGAATATCGCGATACTTCCAGCGGAAAGGACGCGCTGCGCAAAATTCACGCAATATTCATACGGCATTGCGAAACCGTGCAGGCGCGGATCATCATAAAAACAGAGAGGGCAGATTGACTGCAGAAAACCATGTCGTCGAGACTTGAAATCGAATATCTCGACTACTGTTTCACAGCGACGCTCGAAATCAGGGAGTCCGGCCGCACCGGTGTTGTCGACTGGAAACTGGAATCCGATTCGCGGAGCAAGACGCTCGCGTGGATCGTGTTCGATCGCTTTCTCGAGCGGAACGACTTCGCCGATGAAGAAGATGCGCGTGCAAATATCGTCGACTGGCTGGACCGGCTTGCCGACCCGAGGTCCGGCCCGTCTGCCGAAATTGCGAAGGCAAACGCGGTTGCCTCGGCAGGCGCCGCGGCAACAGACCCATCGACTGCCGAAATCGTCGGCGAAACCATCGTTGAAATCGTCAGCGAGGTCGACTGGATCGATATGGTCGTCGATTGGTTTTTCAGCGGCTCGCCCTGATGACGAAACCGGGTTGTCCTGATGCAGGTTATTGCGTTCGCGAAACATGGTTTCACGAAAATCGCCACAAGAAAATGAAGCCGAAATCACGGCACTCGAAAAATAGAATAATCCTGCTTTGACATCACCCTCGACTTGCCGGAAACTGGGCCGGGTCCGAAAACGTCCACCTGAACAAAAAACAAAATCGAACTCCAAACATGAAAGGAAGAGCGCTGCTGACGACCGGCGCGATCATTGCCGCTGCCGGTCCGACAGGGTTCGAAAACCGCAGATACGAAGCGACCGTCGACCGATTCCTCATTAGCGAGGACGGCAAGAAATTTGTCGTGCTCGGCAAGAAATATCACTACGTCTTCGATATGCCCGAGCATTTCGACTCCGTATTGGCGTCGTCGTACCGGGAGTCGATCCAAGACGTCGCTTTGCGATTTCGTCGCGCAGGGCAGCACGATCTCGGGCAGATCCCAGTTCGACCTTCACCGCGTCGAGATGACCTGCGACGATCGGGATCGCGCGCTGGCGGACGGCTTCAAGAAGGACGGACGCTGCGATCCGAAGATGAAGGGCGCGCTGGACGGTTCGCGCTATCTGGCCGACGGTTTCGCGCAGGGCAAGACGTGGTCGTCATTTGCCCATTCGTACGCGAGTCAGATGACCGACCGCATCACGACGGCGGGCAAGGCCGTTCGCGTACTCGCGACGCCTGTCACGCTCGCGGCCGACGGCGTGATGATGGCCGGGGCGGTGGCGCTGTCGCCTGTCATCGCGTGATGCCCGCGCCGGCCGCAGGTGTCGCGCTCGGACCGTGACGCCAGGCGGCTGCGGACCTGCCGGATGCCGCCACATTGTTGGCAAAGGGTAAGTTGCCGCACAGACCGTCGCGCGACCCGCGATCACAATTCGGCCGGTTGACCGTTCTTCCCCGGCCCGGTCAACCGTTTCCCCGCTCGCTCGCGCAGGAGCGGGGGCTTTTTGCCCGTCCGACGCCGCAGAGCTGCGTCGGCGGAACCGGACAGGCGTTCGGCAGGCTGCGCAATCGAACCACGCGCACCCCGGCATCCGTTCGCCTGATCCGCACGAATCGCTTTCCTCGTGCCTGAGCGAACCCTCAGGCCCATCGCCGGTTTCGGCTGGCGATGCCTTGATCCCGGCAGCGAGCAGCAACGCTGCCGGGATGTTTTTTGCACCGAACGCGTTGCATCGCGTCGCGCGCAGCGGGCATGTCGACCCGCTCAGCCAGCCTGTTCGACGCTGGTTTCCCATCCGTCGTATTCACCTCCGAGCGAACGTACCTCGCGATTGATCGCGATCGTATGGCGCGTGATGTCGGCCAGCGCCATCGTGCCTTCGTGCGAGAAACGTACGGCCGACTTGCCGTCTTCCGTCGGCGCGACCGATTCGACCGGATAGCCTTTCGCTTCGGCCCAGTCCGCGAACTGGTGTGCGTCGCTCGGGTCCGGGAAGTAGGCCCAGTGCATCACGCGCCGGCTCACGTCGCTGGCGTCGCCTTTCTGCCGCAGCGCATCCAGCACGCGCATGTCGCGCATGATCTGCCAGTCGTCGTCGGTCGGGTAAAGGGTCTGCCAGTACGCTTCCTTGTCCGGATCGTCCTGGTGTGCGTACTGCAGCGCGTAGGTTGTCTGTTCGGCCAGTGAATCGACGAGCTCCGCCGCCGCCTCTTCGTCGAACGGCACGTAGAAAAGGAAATCCCGGTTGCCGTCGACGGTGATGCGGCCGACCTGGACACCGCCTTTCGCGGCGATCGTGGCGTCGAGCAGATCCTCGATCTTCGTGAGATCGGCGAACTCGTCGCCGGTCGGCAGGCCTTCGGGCGTCGGATGCGCGAAGGGGACGCGCACGCTGAGCAGCGACGTGCGCGGATCGCTTTCCGAGATTTCCGCAAAGCTGTGGTTGAAGCTGATGAAAGCCTGATGGTCGCCCATTCTGGCAGGGAAGGTTCCCCAGGCGTCGGTCATGTATTTCTCCCGTACACGAATGTCTGTTGACGGTTGCAAAGCGTCCCAATGTATCATCGAAAATCGCGTTCGCCGGAGAGGTGCACATGATCGCGAGTCTGAGCATCCTGGTGCCGGTCGAATACGATCGCTATCGGGCCGTGGTTGATTTCTATCGGTCGGCGCTTGCGCTGCCGGTGCATTCCGACGGTGTGTCGGCCGAGGGCAATCCGTGGCATCGTTTTGTCGTGCACGGCGCGACGCTGACAGTTCATACGGGCAGGGGCGGTGAGTTTCCGTATCCGGAGTTTCGTCCGACCGGCCATGGGATCGCGCTGGCAATCGAAGTGGCGCACGTCTCGGAAGCCGTTGCGCAACTTGAATCGCACCGTGTCGGCATCCTGAACGACTGGGACTACGGCGATGGCACGGTGGCGATTTCCGTGGCGGACCCTGCGGGTAACGTATGCGAGATCTGGGGCTGTCCGTGACCCGGCGCATATGCGCGACGGGCTGCAAAAGCGGGCCGCGAAAAAATTCGAAGGAGATTCCGATGTCGATGTTTGCGGTGAATGGTGTTCGAATCGATCCGCTCAGCGCGCGCGTGACGCACGTGCGCTGGGCGGCCGTGAATCCCGCCGACCGATCGTGGGCGGCGGCGCCGAGCGAGGCGCCGGTGGCGGAAGTGGCGCGCGCACTCGCGTCCGGCAACGATGTCCGCGCGATCTTCTCGGAATCGGATGCCACCGCGATCGGGCCCAGGCTGAAACGCGTGCTGTATCGCGATGCGTCGGAAGGCATCGAGCTCGACATCGATGCGACGAGCGAGTCGCGCACGTTACGGGATCTTCCGCAGATCTGACCGGAACGACGCGTGCTGGCGATAGCGGGCGCCGCCGCATTGCGGCACCTGACCGAAAGGCTGCTCGCACAACGTCGAACGCGAGGAGTAATATCGAATAACCGTCGTGCTGCATTGCTGGCCGCACCGAACGGTTTGACGGGCCGCGGGATTTGCGGCGGCCCGGTACCAAAAGCGAATCGCGCAAACGCGCACGAGACCATGTCCAGACCTGTCATCGCCCCGCTGGCATCCGCGCTTTGCCTGGTGCTTGCTGCCTGCCAGACCGCGTCCGGGCCGGCGCCCGTGCAGCCGTCGCCCGAGACCGCAGCCGTTCCGGCGGCGTCGCCGGCAGCGCCGATTCGCGGCATCGGCCTGGCGCCTCAGCTGGCAGGGCAGAGTCACTGGGCTGTCGGTCAATGCACGACCAACGGCACCGTCAAGGTGTGCAATTGACCGGTGCCGACTGAACGGTGCCCGTTCCCTGCGAACGAAAGATTGTGGGGGCACGGAAACGCACGACGTTCTCGACCGCAACGATTTCCCGTCGCCAATCCCTGTCTTCCGGTTCGTTCGCGGAGCCTTGATATGGCGCCCGATCTCGATGTGCCGATTGCCGTCGATGCGAGTAATTGAACGATGAACGACGAACGCGAAACGAACGATTCCGACCAGCACGTCGATCCCGTCGCGGGAACGGTCATCGGCCGGTTGCCGGTAACGCTGGCGGTCGACGGCCGGAGCCTGAGAAGAAGGGCAATCGCGTGCGCGGTGCTGGCCGCGGCGAGCCTGTGCGGTTATGCGGCCGCCCCGACGCTCTGGCCGGTCGCGGCGCTGGCCGTGCTGCTGGCGCTGGCGGGTGTCGCTTTCTTCGTCTCGTCGCGACGCAAGATGGCGCTGCATGTCGACGAAACGGGTTTCAGGCTGATCGGCTCCGCACGCGAAAGACCCGTCACGCAATGGCGCGACGTCACCGAGTTCCGGATCATCAGCGTCGCCGGAAATAGTTACATCGGCTACCAGTTCTCGGCGCATTCGTCGCGCACCAAGGTGCCGGGCGGCGTGATGCTGCCGATCGCCCGGTTTGCCGATCTCCCGCTCGACGCGGTGGCCGGGTTGCTGGAAGCGTGTCGCCGGCAGTTTGGCGGGCAGGACGACCGGGCCGACCGAGCGGGCTGATTGCGCCCGATGAGCGGGACCTGAACGACCCGGCACTCATGAAAACAAAAAATGTCGAGCGCCGTGTCGATTTCCGTCTGGTTCATCCGTCGTGGTATCGGAGGCGTGCGCATTGCGCGTCCGTCCCGTTTCCCGATACGACAACCGACTGAAGGAGCGACACCCATGTCCACGTCCGTCAAACCGATCCCGGAAGGGATGCGCACGCTGACGCCGCACCTGATCTGCGCCGGCGCAGCCGCAGCCATCGACTTCTACAAGCGCGCATTCGATGCGAGCGAGCAGTTTCGCCTGGCGATGCCTGACGGCAGGCTCGCGCACGCGTGCCTCGCGATTGGCGATTCGACACTGATGCTGGTGGATGAAATGCCCGAGCACGGCGCGCTCGGGCCGAAGGCGCTGAAAGGCACTGCCGTCTGCCTGCACCTGTACGTGCCGGATACCGATGCGGCGATCGCGAAGGCTGTCGCGGCCGGCGCGACTGTGACGATTCCGGCCGCCGACATGTTCTGGGGCGATCGTTATGGACAGGTCGAGGATCCGTTCGGGCATCGCTGGTCGCTCGCGACGCATCAGCGCGACCTGACGCCCGAGCAGATCGCGGAGGCGATGGCCAGCGCGCCGCCGTGCGGAAGCTGACGCGGCCAGGTAACCGCGGTTGAACGGCGGGGCGGCGGCATGCGCCCGTCCGGTTCGCCCGCGGTCAGGCGCCGGCCGTCTTGCCGTGCTGCTTGTGCTCGTACATCCGGTGGTCGGCCGATGCGAGCAGGTCGGCCGCCGTGCGATGGCGCGCGGGATCGTAGGCGACGTTCCCGACGCTGAACCGGATCGCGTAGCCGCGTGCGTCGGCCGTGTTGCGCAACGCAAGCGCTTCCGTCACGCGTTCGACCGGCTCGGCTACGTCGGCCGGATCGGTGAAGGTACGGCGAGAAGCGGGCGCCATGGGCCTGCGTTGCGTCCCGATGCGGAATCGTTTGCGCGATGCCTCAAGGTGCGCGTCGCGGTGCCGTAAACAGGGCGAAGACAATCGTTCATCGCATCCCATCGCACCATGGTTCGAATCCTGTACGCGGGGTATCTCGCGTTTGCGCTGTATCTCCTTTACCCGATGGTTCAGAACACACTTGCATTCAGCACGGATTGCGTGAGCAACGCGCTGCCGGGTGGCGCTCACGGCATGTCGACGTCGTCGGCAAGCGGCGTGGACGGGCATGCGAACCGCTGTGCGCCGACCACGCAGGCCGGTGCGGCGACCGGGCGGCTGCCCGAAATCCATTGAGCGCGGCGGACCGTCGCGCGTGTCGTTCGATGCGTGACGCGGTGTGCTGGCCATTCGGCCGAATTGATCCTCGCGCCACGCTCGACGATCATCTGTAGCGCGGCGGATCGAATGCGAGGTGTCGAGAGCCGGGCGAAAGCGCGGCGTGCGTCAGTAGCTGGAGCGGTACGGCGTGCCCTGGTCGAAGCGGCTTTGCCAGTGCGTGAGGTAGCGTGACGCGAGTTGCGGATTGTTCCACACCACGACGACGTTCTCGGAATTGCGGCTGGCCGCCGACGCGCTGTAGTTGAACGAACCGGTCTCGACGTGTTCGGCGTCGATCACGAGGTACTTGTCGTGATGAATCGCATAGGCGTCGATCGTGCGCGTCGGGATGCCTGCGTTGATGAGCAGATTCAGTGCCTGCTTGCTGCTCTTCGCGCGGTTGCCCTTGTCGTCGACGACCACGGCGACATTGACGCCGCGTCGCTTTGCAGCGAGCAGCGCGCGCGTGACGGGCGGCGACGTGAACGAATAGGCGGCGACGCGAATCGAGCTGCGCGCGGCGCCGATCGCTTTCAGCACGAGTGCCTCGGCGCCGCCGTCGGGCGAGAACGCCGATTCGACAACCTGCGTCGCGGGTGCTTCGTGGGTAGGCGCCGGCAGCCATCGCGACACAAGGTCGATCGCCTGCTGAAGCAGCGATTCACTTTGCGTCTTGCCGAAGGCGGCGAACGGTGTAGCGAGCAGGGAGGCGGCGAGGCAGGCAGCGGCGAGGCGATTGCGCGACAACATCTTGGACAGCGAACAATTTCGAGACAGCGGGCCGTGAGTGTAACGCAGACGCGGCGGCGCGGTCACGCGCGGATGCGAATGGATTGTCCGCGCGACGATCGCTGGCGGTGGAGGCGATGACGCAAAGTTGCGTTGCGAGGCATCTGCGTGTGCGATCAGGTCGATCGATGGATGTTGCCGACGACGGTGTGCGATTGCGCGTGCCGTTGCGGGACATCGGCGTGCGAGCAATGCACGAGTGCAGTCGAGCGGGCTTGGTGCGGCTCGTGACAGAAGCACGCGTGCAAAACGCGGCTCGAGTGCGTCACGCAGGCATGCGCGCGCCGCGCGTCAGTCGTCGACCGCAGGCGCCCCGGCTTCGTCGGGCGCGATCCATCCGGGCCCAGGCTCCGGCTGCACGTCGCGTGCGTCGAGCGGTTCACCGCAGGCCGAGCACACGGTAACCGCATGCATCAACTGGCCGCAGGCACGGTGACGCAACTGCACCGGCGGCCCCTGGCCGTCGTCCTTCCAGCGGTCGCCCCATGCCATCAGCGCGAGCAGGGCGGGGTACAGGTCGAGGCCTTTTTCCGTCAGCCGGTATTCGAAGCGCGGCGGGCGCTCCTGATACGCGCGCTTGACCAGCACACCTTCGTCGACGAGCCGCGCGAGGCGTTCGGCCAGTACATGGCGGGTGAGGCCCAGCTGTGCCTGGAACGCGTCGAAGCGGCGGCAGCCGAGGAACGCGTTGCGGAGGATCAGCATGGTCCAGCGGTCGCCGAGCACGGCGAGCGTGCGCGCGACCGAACAGTTCAGCGTGCCGATGTCATCCCATTTCATCGTCGAGTCTCGTGCGTCTTGCGGCGGTTCAGCGAAATAGCGGGTTCGATTATAGAACCCGCCTTCGGTTGCAACGGGCGCGGCTGCGTTGACAACGGAAGGTATCGTTGTCGATAATAAGTTCCAATTCAGAACTTACTCGCGCGGCGACGCGCTTTCAACCCGGAGACAACCCGATGAATCCGCTTTCCCTGTCTGGTCTCGATCTGCTGCGCGCCGCAATGGCGGGCGACGCGCCACTCGCGTCGATTTCCGAGACGATTCCGATGCGTCCGCTGGATGTCGAGCTCGGTTATGTGAAGTTTTCGGCGCGGGCGGATGGTCGGCACCTGAATCCGCTCGGCGGCGTGCACGGCGGGTTCGCCGCGACGGTGCTCGATTCGGTCACGGGTTGCGCGGTGCATTCGATGCTCGACGCGGGTGTCGGCTACGGCACGGTCGATCTGCACGTGAAGATGTTGCGGCCGGTGCCGCGCGACGTCGACCTGGTCGCGGAAGGGCGCGTGATTCACCTGTCGCGTTCGCTGGGCGTCGCGGAGGGCACGCTGAAGACGCCGGACGACAAGATCGTCGCGCATGCGTCGGCGACCTGCTTCATTCAGCGGCCTCAGTAACGAACGGCGGCAGGCGGGGCCGGTTGCAGGCGGGGGCCGCGTCGTGCGATGCAGGTTGCAAGGCCGTCGTCCGCGCCCGGGCGTTCATGGCAGCGCCGAAGGCCGCCTGTAAGCGCACGCGGCGCGCGTCTGAAGCGCTCGCTTCAATGTGATAGCGTTCCTGCTTTCCACCGACGCGACAGGAACAGCATGGAATACCGCACACTCGGCGATTCGGGCATCGAGGTCAGCCTGGTCGGTCTCGGCACGATGACGTGGGGAGAACAGAATTCGGAGCGCGACGCGCACGAGCAGATCGACTACGCGATCGCGCAGGGCGTGACGCTGATCGATGCCGCGGAGATGTATCCGGTGCCGCCGAAGCCCGATACGCAGGGGCGCACCGAGCAGTACATCGGCACCTGGCTCGCGCAGCATCGCGCGCAGCGCGACCGGATCGTGCTTGCGACGAAGATCGCGGGCCCGGCGCGGCAGCCGCACAACCCGCGCCATATTCGCGGCGAGGGCAACCAGTTCGACCGCAAGAACCTGACCGAGGCGCTCGACGGCAGCCTCAAGCGGCTGCAGACCGACTACGTCGATCTCTACCAGCTGCACTGGCCCGATCGCAGCACGACGACGTTCGGCCGTCCCGCGTATCCGTGGGTCGACGATGCGTACACGGTGCCGATCGAGGAAACCCTCGGCGTGCTCGCGGAATTCGTGAAAGCCGGCAAGGTGCGCGCAATCGGCGTGTCGAATGAAACGCCGTGGGGCGTCGCGCAGTTCCTGCGCGCGGCCGAGAAGCTCGGGCTGCCGCGCATCGCGAGCATCCAGAATCCGTACAGCCTGCTGAACCGCACCTTCGAGAACGGGCTGTCGGAATTCACGCATCGCGACGGCGTCGGCCTGCTCGCGTATTCGCCGCTCGCATTCGGCTGGCTGTCGGGCAAGTACGAGAACGGCGCGCGTCCGGCCGGCGCGCGCATCACGCTGTTCGAGCGCTTCCAGCGCTACAGCAAACCGCAGGCCGTCGAGGCGACGTCGCGTTACGTCGCGCTCGCGAAGCGTCACGGGCTGTCGCCCGCGCAGTTTGCGCTCGCGTTCGTCAACAGCCGGCCGTTCGTGCGCAGCAACCTGGTCGGAGCAACGTCGCTCGAGCAGTTGAAGGAGAACATCGGCAGCATCGACGTGAAGCTGTCCGACGAGATCCTCGCCGAGATCGACGCGCTGCACGAACTGCAGCCGAACCCGGCGCCGTAAACGGCGTGCGGCCCGCGCGGCAGCGATGCCGCGACGGGCCGCATCGGCGGCGCCTGCGCCGTCGTCGGTTGCGTTACCGCATCTTGAGCCGCGTGCGCGCGACGAACAGCGCGGCAAGGCTCAGCAGCGCGCAGCCCATCAGGTAGAGCGCCGGCGACAGCCGGTTGCCGGTCGTGCTGATCAGCCAGGTGATGACGAACGGCGCGAAGCCGCCGAACAGCGTGACGCCCGTGTTGTAGCTGACCGCGAGGCCCGTCGCGCGCGTCTGCGACGGAAACAGCTCGGCCATCAGCGCCGGCAGCGCGCCGCAGTACATCGCTTTCATCGCACCGATCCAGACCAGCGCGGCGAGCATCGTCGCGAATGACGCGTGGCGCGTGAGCCACGCGAACGTCGGCCAAACAGTGACGAGCATCAGGACGGCCGCGACCGCCATCATGCGGATCCTCCCGGTGCGATCGGACAGATGGCCGACGACCGGCGTGACGAGCGTCAGCACGAAGCCGGTCGCGAGCGTCGCCGCGAAGCCCGTCGACGCGGGCAGCCCGAGCTGCTTGATCGCATAGGTCGGCATGTACAGCACCATGTAGTTGACCGCGGTCGAGATCACCAGCGCGCCGATCGACAGCAGCAGCCGCAACTTCTGGTCCGCGAACAGTTCGCGCACCGGCGCTTCGGAGCGTGCCTGAGTCTTGAACTCGACGCCTTCGTCGACGTAGCGGCGGATGTACAGCCCGACCGGGCCGATCGCGAGACCGAACAGGAACGGTACGCGCCAGCCCCAGCTTTCGAGTTGTGCGGTTGTCAGCGTGGACGTCAGCAGCGCGCCGAAGCCCGATGCGAGCAGTGTCGCGAGGCCCTGGCTCGCGAACTGCCAGCTCGACATGAAACCGCGCCGCTGCGGCGCGTGCTCGACGAGGAACGCGGTCGAACTCGCGAATTCGCCGCCCGCGGAAAAGCCCTGCATCAGCCGCGACAGCATGATCCCGAGCGGCGCGAGAATGCCGATCGATGCGTAGGTCGGCATCAGCGCGATCAGCAGCGTGCCGGCCATCATCATCGCGATCGACAGCAGCAGCGACGCCTTGCGGCCCGCGCGGTCCGCGTACGCGCCGAGCACGAAGCCGCCGATCGGCCGGATCAGGTAGGACAGCCCGAACGTGCCGAGCGTCAGCATCAGCGACGTCGCTTCGCTCGTCGCGGGAAAGAACAGCTTGGCGATCGTCACCGCGAAGAAGCCGTAGACGATCAGGTCGAACCATTCGAGCGCGTTGCCGATCGATGCCGCGAAGATGATGCGCCGGATCTTCGCGGCGCTGGGGCGGGCGGCTTCCTGCGAGGTCAGGGTGGTCGTATTCATCGTGTGTGCAGGTCCCGAGAAAGGGGCGAAGCGCGTTACAGGGCGGCGCCGGCCGCGGCGGGCGCCGCGCGGCGAACGGGCGGCGCATCGTCGCCGAGATCCCAGAAGAGGCCGGCCATCATCTGCAGCCCCTCGCTGACGACGCTCGCGAGCAGGTGCTCGTCGGGCGCATGCTGCGAGCACGCCGGGTACGAGTGCGGCACCCACAGCGTCGGCAGCCCGAGCGTGTCGGCGAACACTTCGTTCGGCAGCGTGCCGCCGAGGTTCGGCAGGATCGCGGGCTTCTTGCCGGTGGTCCGCGCCAGCGACGCGACGGCCCAGCGGACCCACGGATCGTCCGGCGGTACGCGCGTCGCCGGTGCGCCGCGATCGATGTCGATCTCGATGTCGCCGAAACCGTGCGCATCGAGGTGCGCACGCAGGTGCGCATGCAGCGCTTCCCAGTCGGTGCCGACGACGAAACGCAACTGGCAGTGCGCATACGCGACGGGCGGGATCGCATTGACGGGGTGCTCCGGGTTGCCGGCCTTGAACGCGAGGATCTCGAACGTGTTCCAGCCGAACACGCGCTCGGCCGAGGACAGGCCGGGCTCGCCCCAGCCGGCGTCGAGCGCCGGATCGCCGGGGCCGCCGCCGACGGAAAGATCGGCGAGCGCGTCGCGCACGGCGGCCGGGATCGGCGGCGGGCGCAGCCCCGCGACGCGAATCGCGCCGCGCGCGTCGACGAGGCTCGCGAGCGCATGCGCGAGCACGATCGCCGGATTGCGCAGCAGCCCGCCCCAGTTGCCGGAGTGATGCGCGCCGTCGCGGGCGCGCAGGCTCAGCTTGAAGTTCACCGAGCCGCGCGAACCGAGGAACACGGTTGGGCGCGCGGCGGCAATACGCGGGCCGTCGGACGCGATCAGCACGTCGGCCGTGAGCGCATCGCGCTCCTGGCGGCACAGCGCGTCGAGGCCCGGCGACCCCGTTTCCTCGCCCATCTCGATCAGCAGCTTCGCATTGAAGCCGAGCCGGCCGCCGCGCGCGTCGAGCACGCTCGCCAGCGCGGCCAGGTTGATCGTGTGCTGCCCCTTGTTGTCGGCGCTGCCGCGGCCGTACCAGCGGTCGCCGTCGGCCGTCAGCGTCCACGGCGACAGCGGCGCGCGCCACTGCGCGTCGTAGCCGCGCACGACGTCGCCGTGGCCGTAGATCAGCACGGTCGGCAGCGCGTCGTCCTCGTGGCGTGACGCGAGCAGGAACGGGCCGCCGCCGTCGACGGGATTGTCGACGATCCGCGACGTGAAGCCGAGGCGCGCGGCCTCGGGCGCGATCTCGTCGGTGAGGTAGGCGCGCAGCGCGGCACCGGTGCCGCTTTCCTGGCTTTCGGTGCGCAGGCCGACGCGGCGGCTCAGGGTCGTGAAGAACGCACCGGATTCGAACTGGTTCAGCGCGTGCTGGATGGCGGCGGTACGGCTCAAGTCGGGTCTCCTCTGTCGGGCTGGCGGCGTGCGCGGATCGCGCGTGCAGCGTGAAGTGCGATCGATTCTAGAAAGCCGTTTTTTTTGTCACAATGATCGAATTTCGAACCTTCCTTTGCCGAAAAGGCAAGGCAGCGCGGCCGGGAACGGCGCGGAGACAGAACGATGGCGGCTTTCCTGCATGGCCTGGCGCTGCGGTATTTCGTCGAAGTGGCGCGCACCGGCTCGATCAGCGACGCATCCGCGCGGCTGCACGTGGCCGTGTCGGCAATCAGCCGCCAGATCGCGAAGCTCGAGGGCGAGCTCGGCGCGCCGCTGTTCGAGCGCCGGCCGCGCGGGATGGCGTTGTCGGAGGCCGGCGAGCGGCTGCTGGCCTTCGCGCAGCGCAGCCTGCTGGAGGCCGAACATGTGATGAAGGACATCGGCGGGCTCGACGCGCTGCATGGCAGCCTGCTGAAGATCGCGTGTTCGGAGGGGTTCGCGATCGATTTCCTGCCCGGCGCGCTCGCGAGCTTCAAGGCGCGCCACCCGGGCGTCGATTTCTCCGTGTGGGTCGTGTCGCCGGCGGACGCGACGCGGCGCGTGCGTGACGGCGACGTGGACATCGCGCTGACCTTCAGCCTCGCGCCGGAGAAGGGCGTGCGCGTCGAGCACACCGAGCGGGCGCCGATCTTCGCGCTGGTGCTGCGCGACCATCCGCTCGCGGCGCGCGACGCGGTGTCGCTTGCCGATGTCGCGCGGCATCCGCACGTGCTGCCCGAGGCCGGCACGACGGTGCGCCAGTTGATCGACATCGCGTGCGCGCTCGACGGGCTGCTGCTCGAGCCCGAACTGACGAGCAACAACACGGCGGCGATGTACGGCTATGCGCGGCGTACGGGCGCGGTGATGTTCACGGGGCTGCTGTCGGTGCGCGACCGCTTCGATGCGGACGGCTTCGTCGTCGTGCCCGTGACGAACCCGCAGCTTCGCGAGCGCAGCATCCAGGTGCAGACGATGGCGGGGCGTGATCTGCCCGCGTCGGTACGGGCGTTCCGCGACCATCTGATCGACGCGATGCAGGTTGCATCGTCGCCGCCGGCCGCCGCGCGCGGACCGAGACGCCGGCCCGTGAGATAATCGCCAATCCGCCTTCCGCGCCCATGCGGCTCACCGAGCCGCATCGCCCCTGTTCGACGCCAAATTGAAGAACCTGATTGTCACCCTCGATCGCGCCGGCGAGTTCGACGAGATCATCGACGTGCGCACGCCGCTCGAGTTCGCCGAGGACCATATTCCCGGCGCGCTGAACGCGCCCGTGCTCAGCAACGAAGAGCGCGTGCTCGTCGGCACGATGTACCGGCAGGTGTCGCCTTACGAGGCGACCCGCGTCGGCGCGGCGATGGTCGCGCGCAACATCGCGCGCCATCTCGACACGACGTTCGCCGACCGTCCGCGCAACTGGCGGCCGCTGATCTACTGCTGGCGCGGCGGCAAGCGCTCGGGCTCGATGACGGCCTGGTTCAACCTGATCGGCTGGCAGGCGCGCCAGCTCGACGGCGGCTACAAGGCGTACCGCCGCTCGGTATGCGCGACGCTCGACACGCTGCCGACGCGTTTTCGCTATATCGCGCTCGTCGGCCACACGGGCTGCGGCAAGACGCGCCTTTTGAACGCGCTGCGCGACGCGGGGGCGCAGACACTCGATCTCGAGGCGCTCGCGTGCCATCGCGGCTCGCTGCTCGGCGCGCTGCCGGGCACGCCGCAGCCGTCGCAGAAGGGGTTCGATTCGGGGCTTGTCGAAACGCTCGGACGTTTCGACCCCGAATGGCCGGTGTTTGTCGAATCGGAAAGCCGCAAGATCGGGCTCGTGCAGTTGCCGATCGCGCTGATCGACGCGTTTCACGCGGGGCCGTGGGTGCAGGTCGAAGCGGCGCACGACGAGCGCATCGCGTTCCTGCTCGACGATTACGGCCACCTGTTCGACGAACCGGCCGCGTTCAAGGCGCAGCTCCATCGGCTGATCGGCCTGCACAGCCGCGAAGAGGTGGCGCACTGGAACGCGCTGATCGATGCGAACGCGCGGGCCGAACTGTTCTCCACGCTGATCGACAAGCATTACGATCCCGCTTATGCGCGCACCTACCGCGCGGCGTACGGCAAGCCGAACCGGGCGCTGACGTTCGCTTTCCGGCCCAACGCGGCCGACGTGCGCGATCAGGCAAGCACGCTGCTGACCCAACTCGCGCAGGCCGGGCTGCCCGCGTCGGCCGCGCTTGCGGCAGGCGCGCAATCCGAAACCGATAAAAACCAATCGACGACTACACGATGACGACCACACGCACCCAACCCAATCCGGCCCTCGGCTGGATGACCTTCCTGCTGATCGCGGTCGCGGGATTGTTCTATGTGAAATGGTTCCCGTACTACAACAAGGCGTTCGTTGCCGCCGAGCACCATTCGATCGGCCAGTCGATCCTGATGGGCACGTCGGCGGCCGCGCCCGAGCCGTCGCTGAAGGCTGCGCTCGACTACGCGTGGGCGTACGGCAAGGCGATCTGGCAGGCGATGGTACTGGGCCTGCTGCTCGGGTCGGCCGTGCAGGCGCTGCTGCCCGCGCACTGGGTCGCGCGCGTGCTCGGTCGTACCGGCTTCGGCAGCGTCGCCGCGGGCGGCCTGCTGTCGCTGCCCGGGATGATGTGCACGTGCTGCGCGGCGCCGGTCGTCGCGGGGCTGCGTGCGCGCCATGCGTCGCCGGGCGGCGCGGTCGCGTTCTGGCTCGGCAACACGGTGCTGAACCCGGCGGCGCTGGTCTTCATGGGCTTCGTGCTCGGCTGGCACTGGAGCGCGCTGCGCCTCGTGCTCGGTATCGCGATGGTGTTCGGCATCGGCTATCTGCTGAACCGCATTGCTCGCCCTGAAGACCGCAGCATCGACGATGCGCAGCTCGCCGCGCTGGCGGCCGAGCAGGCCGCGGCCGGCAATCCGTTCGCCCGCTGGATGAAGCTGCTTGCGCGCATGGCCGTGCGGCTCGTGCCGGAATACATCGTGCTCGTGCTGCTGCTCGGCGCCGCGCGCGCATGGCTGTTCCCGCATATCGGCCCGGACATCGGCAATCATCTCGGCTGGATCGTCGCGTTCGCGGTCGCGGGCATGCTGTTCGTGATCCCGACGGCCGGCGAGGTGCCGATCATCCAAGCGATGCTGTCGCTCGGCATGGGCGTCGGCCCGGCCGCCGCGCTGCTGATGACGCTGCCGCCGATCAGCGTGCCGTCGCTCGCGATGCTCGCGCGTTCGTTCAAGCCCTACATGCTGGCGATCGTCTCGACCCTCGTCGTCGTGTTCGGGGTCGTGAGCGGTCTGCTCGCGGTCGCGTTCGGGTTCTGACGGGCGCGAGCGGCGCGCCGGGCGGGCGCGATCGTCATATTCATCCGGCGCCGCGGCTTCACGCGTGCGGCGCCCTTTACAAGAAGCAAACAGGAAAACGCATGACCCAACCGAAGATCCATCCTCGACTCGAAAAGGCGCTGACGCGCGGCGATCTCGCGATCCGCCAGGCCAATTCCGCGCGGGCGACTGCCGTGCTGCACGCGCTCGGCACGATGATCATCGAGGCCTCGGCAACGATCGGCGTAGACGCCAGCATCGACATTCCGCAGGGCGACCGCATTTACGATCCCGTCAACGGCCTGTGGCCGCAGAAGATGCTGGTGTCGTTCGACGGCCCGGTGGACGAAGCCGACAAGGAAGAACTGCGCTCGGTCTATCTGGTCGCCGACGATCCGGGCACTCAGTTCCGCGTCGAATGGCATCGCGCGGACGGCAAGCTCGGCCGCCAGGAAGGCGGCCCGCTCGCGACCGTCGCGTTCCTGACCGACGTCGAGATTCCGTGGAGCGACGACGACGAGTAACGTCGTCGCACGAAGCCGGCGCCCGGTGCGCCGGCTGTCAGCGCATCATCCGCCGCCGGAACAGCCACGCGGACAGCAGGAATCCGCCGACCGCATAGCCGGCGAGCACCGCAACGTGCAACGCGACGTCCGTCGCGGGCCGGCCGAGCATCGCGGGCCGGATCAGCTCGACCGCGTTCGCGAGCGGCAGCGCATGCGCGGCGTGCTGTGCGACCGGCGGCAGCTGCGTGATCGGGAAGAACACGCCCGACAGCAGCAGCATCGGCGTCAGCACGAGCGTTTGATAGAACATGAAGAAGTCGTAGGACGGCGCGAGCGCCGTGACGATCATCGCGACGCTGGCAAACGCGAGGCCCGCGAGCGCAATCACGGGCAGCGCCGCGAGCATCGACGGAAACTGCGCATAGCCGAGCGCACCCGCGACCAACATGATCGCGACCCCCGACAGCATGGCCTTGCTGGCCCCCCAGACGATCTCGCCGAGCACGATGTCGCCGAGCGCGAGCGGCGTATGCATGATCGCTTCCCAGGTGCGCTGCACGTGCATCCGCGAGAAGCCCGAATACATCGACTCGAAGCTCGCGGACATCATCACGCTGGACCCGACCGTGCCGGCCGCGAGGAACGCGATATACGACACGCCGTCGACATGGCCGAGCATCAGGCCGAGCCCGAAACCGAGCCCGAACAGATAGATCATCGGATCGGCAAGATTGCCGAACATCGACGCGAGCGCAAGCTTGCGCCAGACGAGATAGTTGCGCCGCCATACGGCGACCCAGTTGGTTGCGTTCGCCGGCATCGCGATCGCGAAGCGTGACTCGCGCGGCGGTGCCGAAGGTGCGGCAGCGGAATAGTTGCGCACGTCCATGGTCGATCAGTCCTGCATTTCGCGGCCCGTGAGCCGCAGGAACACATCCTCCAGATTGGCCGGGCGATGCAGATAGCGCAACCCCGTACGACCCTTGATCCGCGCGCTGAGCGGCTCCGGGTCGCTCACGTAGCAGAACAGCGTCTCGCCGCTGATCTCGGTGTGCTTCGCGAACGCCGACAGCTCGTCGCGCAGCGCGGCCGGGTCGGGCCCGTAGATCTCGATCACGTCGCAGCCGATCTCCGATTCGATCAGCGCGTGCGGCGCGCCTTCGGCAATCTTGCGGCCTTCCTCGATCACGCAC
Organism: Burkholderia sp. BE17; assembly: GCF_009362305.1. Taxonomy (NCBI): domain Bacteria; kingdom Pseudomonadati; phylum Pseudomonadota; class Betaproteobacteria; order Burkholderiales; family Burkholderiaceae; genus Burkholderia; species Burkholderia sp. BE17. The sequence continues at coordinate 50,761 of NZ_WHNU01000052.1, read as the reverse complement.
AGGCGGTCGCACAGGCGTTCGGCTTCTTCCATGAAATGCGTGGTGATCAGGATCGTCTTGCCGCGCGCGAGCAGCGAGCGCAGCCGCTCCCACATCAGGTGCCGCGCCTGCGGATCGAGGCCCGTCGTCGGCTCGTCGAGCACCAGCACGTCGGGATCGTTGACGAGCGCGCGGGCGAGCGTGAGACGGCGCTTCATGCCGCCCGACAGCTCGCCGACCTTCGCGTCGGCCTTGTTCTCGAGCTTCGCGAATTCGAGCAGCGGCTGTACGAGCGCGCGCGCAGCGTGAGCCGATATCCCGAAATAGCGGCTGAACACGAGCAGGTTCTCGCGCACGGTGAAGTCGGGGTCGAGATTGTCGAACTGCGGGACGACGCCGACGCGCTGGCGCGCATGCCGCGCACGCGATGGAACCGGTTCGCCGCACAGCGAAATGGTGCCCGCATCGGGGTACGCGAGGCCGAGCAGCATCTTCAGCGTAGTGGTCTTGCCGGCGCCGTTCGGCCCGAGCAGGCCGTAGCATTCGCCGGCCTGTACGTTGAAGGACAGGCCGTTGACGACGAGTTTGTCGCCATAGCGCTTTTCGACGTTGCGGAGATCGATCGGTGCGACGGACATGGGCATGTTGTCGTTGTAAGCGGGTGCGTTCCGCCGCCCAATGCGTGGCCGGTTGGCGAACGGATCGGGCGAATGCGTGTCACAGGGCATGACCGAAGCGCGCGACGCCGGCACGTTATGGCCTGCTGGAATACGAACGAGCCATTCTAGTGCATCGGCTGCGTCTCTTCAGGGCAGGCCTGCACGATGCGATGAATGTGCGCACCGATCGTGCACCGCATCATCGCGCACGCGCCGAGCGGCGCGAATCAGCGTTTTCCATCCCTTGCGTCCTGAATTGCGGCGCACCATGATGAATGCGTAGGCTCGTTGTCGCGATAGGGAGGTTTCATGGCTAGCTACAACAAGATTTTGCTGTGTTACGACGGCTCGCTCGAAGGGCGCAAGGCACTGCGTTGCGGCGCCAATCTCGCAATGGACCTGAAGGCCGAAACGCACTTGCTGTCGGTCGTCGACATGCGTTCGAGCATTGCGCAAAGCGCGGGTCTGCTGACCGACGTCGCGTGCGGCCGCTTCGAGGAAACCGCGCGCGAAATCCTGCAGGAAGGCGTGAACTGGCTGCGCGAGCGCGGCGTGCAGGCCGAAGGCCATTTCGCGTTCGGCTATCCGATCGACGAAATCGCGAATCTCGCGTCGGAGCTGAAGGTCGACCTCGTCGTCGTCGGCCACCGGTGCCGCAGCGGGCTGTCGAGATGGTGGATGGGGTCGGGCAATACGCAACTGCTCGATCGCGTGAACTGCAGCATTCTGGTTGCGTGTTCGTCGGCGGAGGAGCAGAAGGCCGAAATCGCGCGCGAGCGTGAAGCGGCCACGGCGAGCGCCAAATGATTCAATGACGCGATGATTGCCTGACCGGCGATTCGCGCCGGTCAGGCGCCGCACCGCATCCGCGGTGCGGGCGTCGCGCGCGACCGGCTACGCATGCAGGTCGATCGCGGACAACTTCCACGAAAACAGCCCGAAGCGGTGGAATATTGCCGCATAACGCGTGCCGTCGGCGCTGCGCTGGTAGGTCACGACGAATTCGTCGACATTCCGGTAGCCGGCGCTGGTTTGCCGCTGATGCGGCGTGTGCGTTGCATCGTTCACGCTGGCCGGTGCGGCAGCGGCCGGCGCCGGCGACGACGCGGCGGCGGTGGCCGCGTTACTGGCTGGAACGGCTGCACTCGCCGGAGCCGGATTGGCCGGCGGTGCGGCCGGCGTGTCGGCCGGGGCATTGCCTTGCGGCAGATTCGACCATTCGGGCGGACGCTCGCCCGGATTGCCCCGCGGCGGCAATCCGCTCAGCAGCGCGGCCACGCCCTCCGGGGTCGCGTACGCATCGACCAGCGGGCCGATCAGCGCGGACCCGATCAGCGCACCGATTACCGCGAACGGATTGTCCTTCTTCACCGCGTCGATCCGGCGCATCAACTCTTCCGTGACCTGCTGCTTCAGGCTGATGCGCAGCGACGGAAAATCGACATATTCGCTGATGGCCGGTGCGTCGCGCGCATCGATCGCCGATTTGAGGCGACCGAGCGCGACGTATGGCGACGCGTATGCGTAGCCGATCGCCGCAACGACGGCGATGGCCAGCACGACGATCAGCACGGGCCTGGGCCGCCATGTGCGGCCCGAAGATCCAGTCACATTGCCTCCGGTGCGGGATTGTTCCGCAATCAGAGACCGCCTTGCGCGGCCGATCGTTCCTCCGCGATGCAGCGATCGATCATCCGGCACACGGCATCGATCGTGCCGACCATGATCAGGCGCGAGCGGCCGTGATAGACGCGCACCGGCGCGCGGCGCGCGGGTTCCGCATGATTCAGGCCGGCGTTCAGCGATACCCGCGCGAAAGCGGGGAGCGCCGACGGCAGCAGGGACGCCTGCCGTTCGACTGCGACTTCTTCTTTCACGGGCGCTGCCGCGGACAGCGGTGCGCAAGGCGTGCGGCCGCGCAGATGACGCAGGCGACCGAATTGACGGAAAGGCAGCAGGCGGGCAAGGCGTTCCATGGTGTTCTCCTCAGCGAGACGGAATGTCAGAGTTCGCCCGAGCGGATCAGCCCGACGGCGATGCCTTCCAGCGCGAATTCCGCGCTGCCGGCCTTGACGAAGATGTTTTCGTAATCCGGGTTCTCCGCGATCAGCTCGAGACCGCCCGGCCGGCGCATCAGGCGCTTGACCGTGACGTCGTCGCCGAGACGCGCGACGATAATCTGGCCGTCCTTCGCTTCCGTGCGCTTCTGCACGGCGAGAAGGTCGCCGTCGAGAATGCCGGCGTCGCGCATCGACAGGCCGCGCACCTTCAGCAGGTAGTCGGGCTTGCTGGAGAACAGTGCGGGATCGCACGCGTAATGCTGCGAGATGTGCTCCTGCGCGAGGATCGGGCTACCGGCCGCGACGCGGCCGACGAGCGGCAGCGACAGTTGCATCAGGCCGGCATGCGGCAGCGTGAACTGGTGCGGGGCGTCGTCGATGCCGAGCAGGCGGATGCCGCGCGATGCGCCGGCGGCCAGCTCGATCACGCCCTTGCGCGCCAGTGCACGCAGGTGTTCCTCGGCCGCATTCGGCGAGCTGAAGCCCAGTTCGGCCGCGATTTCGGCACGGGTGGGCGGGAATCCGGAGCGCTCGATCGCGCGACGGATCAAGTCGAAAACTTGCTGCTGACGGGCGGTGAGTTTGGTCATGGCTCAACTGTATGGATAGACAGTGAGCTGTATTTTTATACAGTACTTCGCGAATTTCAAGCGTTACTTGAGGTTCGACGCGATCACGCCGGTTCCGGCGCGATTTCGCGACGTCCGAACGCCGGTTCGTCCGCCGCAACCGTCCATCCCGTATGCGTTAGCACTTTTGAGTATTAAAAAATGAAGAACGATTATTTTTAATCATGTAACCCGTTCGTTAGACTGGCCCGACATCGCAATACCGACAACACTGGAGAACCAAGGATGGCGAAGCGCAATACGGGGCTGGCGGGCGGAGTGGGCCGCCTGATCGCAACACTCGCGCTGGGCGCGGCGGCGGCGCTGGGCGTCGCGACGCACGCCCAGGCCGATACGACCTTCCTGAACGTGTCGTACGACCCGACGCGCGAGCTGTATCAGGACTTCAACCAGGCGTTCGGCAAGGAGTGGAAGGCGAAGACGGGCGAGACGGTCAACTTCAAGCAGTCGCACGGCGGCTCGGGCGCGCAGGCGCGCTCGGTGCTCGACGGCCTGCAGGCCGACGTCGTCACGCTGGCGCTCGCGTACGACATCGACGCGCTCGCGAACAAGGGGCTCGTCAACAAGGACTGGCAGAAGCGCCTGCCCGACAACGCGTCGCCGTACACGTCGACGATCGTGTTCCTCGTGCGCAAGGGCAATCCGAAGGGGATCAAGGACTGGGACGACCTGACCAAGCCGGGCATCTCGATCGTCACGCCGAACCCGAAGACGTCGGGCGGCGCGCGCTGGAACTACCTGGCCGCGTGGGCGTATGCGGTGCACAAGCCGGGCGGCAACGAGCAGACGGCGAAGGAGTTCGTCACGAAGCTGTACAAGAACGCGGGCGTGCTCGATTCGGGCGCGCGCGGCGCGACCACGAGCTTCGTGCAGCGCGGGATCGGCGACGTGCTGATCGCGTGGGAAAACGAGGCATTCCTGTCGGTCAAGGAATTCGGTACCGACAAGTTCGAGATCGTCGTGCCGTCGGTGAGCATCCTGGCCGAGCCGCCCGTCGCGGTGGTCGACAAGGTGGTCGACAAGAAGGGCACGCGCAAGCTGGCCGACGCTTACCTGAACTTCCTGTACAGCCCGCAGGGCCAGGAGATCGCGGCACGCAACTACTACCGGCCGCGTTCGAAGAACGTGCCGGCGGAACTGACCAAGCAGTTCCCGAAGCTGAAGCTGTACACGGTCGACGACACGTTCGGCGGCTGGACGAATGCGCAGAAGACGCATTTCGCGGACGGCGGCGTGTTCGACTCGATCTACAAGCCGCAGTAACGCCATAACGACAGCGGCGCGCCACGACAGCGCGCCGCATCCCCGACGGGCCGCCGGCGCAATTCATCGCGCCGGCGTTTGCGTCGGGCCCATGAGCAGCATCGACCCAGCAAGAGCATCCGATGACGACGTACACCTTTCGCAAGCCGAGCGCGCTGCCCGGTTTCGGCGTGACGCTCGGTATCACGGTGGCCTATTTGAGCCTCGTGGTGCTGATTCCGCTCGCCGCCACGTTCCTGAAGACCGCGACGCTGTCGTGGGGCCAGTTCGTCACCGCCGTCACGTCGCCGCGCGTGCTCGCGTCGTACCGGCTGACGTTCTCGGCCGCGCTCGGCGGCGCGCTGATCAACGCCGTGTTCGGCTTCCTCGTCGCGTGGGTGCTCGTGCGCTACACGTTCCCGCTCAAGCGCCTCGTCGATGCGATCATCGACCTGCCGTTCGCGCTGCCGACGTCGGTCGCCGGCATCTCGCTCGCGGCCGTTTACGCGACCAACGGCTGGGTCGGCCAGTATCTCGCGCCGCTCGGCATCAAGATCGCGTTCACGCCGGCCGGCGTGCTGGTCGCGCTGACCTTCATCGGGCTGCCGTTCGTCGTGCGCACCGTGCAGCCGGTGCTCGAGGATTTCGAGCGCGAGCAGGAAGAGGCCGCCGCGTGCCTCGGCGCGTCGCGCTGGCTGACGTTCCGCCGCGTCGTGCTGCCGGCCGTGCTGCCGGCGCTGCTGACCGGTTTCGCGCTGGCGTTCGCGCGCGCGCTCGGCGAATACGGATCGGTGATCTTCATCGCCGGCAACGTGCCGATGAAATCCGAGATCACGTCGCTGCTCATCATCACGAAGCTCGAGCAATACGACTACGCGGGCGCGACCGCGCTCGCGGTCGTGATGCTGGTAGTGTCGTTCCTGATGCTGCTGCTGATCAACACGCTGCAATGGTATCTGCAGCGCCGCACGAGCAAGGGCGCAAGCGGCCCCGCGCCCGCGATTGTCACCGCAACCGCAGCAGGAGGCCAGCAATGAGCCAGGAGGCAACCGTCGTGCTGAAACCCCCGCCGTCGGCCGCGCAAGGGCGCGCCGCGAAACGGCTCGACCCCGTCAGCGAGTCGCGCGTCGTGCGCTGGCTGCTCACGGGCATCGCGCTGGCGTTCCTCGCGTTCTTCCTCGTCGTGCCGCTCGCCGCGGTGTTCGTCGAGGCGCTGCGAAAGGGCGTCGGCTTCTATCTCGAATCGCTGGCCGATCCCGACGCATGGGCGGCGATCAAGCTGACGCTGACCGTCGCCGCGATCGCCGTGCCGCTGAACCTCGTGTTCGGCGTGTGCGCGTCGTGGGCGATCGCGAAGTTCGAATTTCGCGGCAAGGCGCTGCTGACGACGCTGATCGACCTGCCGTTCTCCGTGTCGCCGGTGATCTCGGGCCTCGTGTACGTGCTGCTGTTCGGCGCGCAGGGCTGGCTCGGGCCGTGGCTGCAGGATCACGACGTGCAGATCATCTTCGCGGTGCCGGGCATCGTGCTCGCGACGATCTTCGTCACGTTCCCGTTCGTCGCACGCGAGCTGATTCCGCTGATGCAGGCGCAAGGCACCGACGAAGAAGAAGCCGCGCGCGTGCTCGGTGCGTCGGGCTGGCAGATATTCCGCCGCGTGACGCTGCCGAATGTGAGGTGGGGCCTGCTGTACGGCGTGATCCTGTGCAACGCGCGCGCGATGGGCGAATTCGGCGCGGTATCGGTTGTGTCGGGCCACATCCGCGGCGTGACCGACACGATGCCGCTGCACGTCGAGATTCTGTACAACGAATACAACTTCGCGGCGGCGTTCGCGGTGGCGTCGATGCTGGCGCTGCTCGCGCTCGTCACGCTCGCGCTGAAGCTGCTCGCCGAGCGTCATCTCGCCGCCGAACTGGCCGGCGCGCGCGACGCCGTTCCCGCACATGTCGGCCCTGCTGCCGCCGTTTCGTCGAAATCGTAAAGAGGCAACCAGAATGGGTATTACCGTCCGTAACCTTGAGAAGCGCTTCGGCGATTTCACGGCGCTCGACAACGTGTCGCTCGACTTCCCTGCCGGCGAGCTGGTCGCGCTACTCGGGCCGTCCGGCTGCGGCAAGACCACGCTGCTGCGCGTGATCGCGGGCCTCGAGCACGCGGACGCGGGCCAGGTCGTGCTGCAGGGGCTCGACGTCGCGTCGGTCGGCGCGCGCGACCGCCAGGTCGGTTTCGTGTTCCAGCACTACGCGCTGTTCCGCCACATGACCGTGTTCGAGAACGTCGCGTTCGGGCTGCGCGTGAAGCCGCGCCGCGAGCGGCCGTCGGAAGCCGCGATTCGCGACAAGGTGCACGAGCTGCTGCAGCTCGTGCAGCTCGACTGGCTTGCGCAGCGCTATCCGTCCGAGCTGTCGGGCGGCCAGCGCCAGCGCATCGCGCTCGCCCGTGCGCTCGCGGTCGAGCCGAAGGTGCTGCTGCTCGACGAACCGTTCGGCGCGCTCGACGCGAAGGTTCGCAAGGAGCTGCGCGGCTGGCTGCGCCGTCTGCACGACGACCTGCACATCTCGACGATCTTCGTCACGCACGACCAGGAGGAGGCGCTGGAGGTGGCGGATCGAATCGTCGTGCTGAACCGCGGCCACGTCGAGCAGGTCGGCAGCCCGCAGGACGTGTACGATCATCCGCAGAGCGCGTTCGTGTATGAGTTCCTCGGCGCGGCGAACCGGCTGCCGGGTACGGTCGCCGGGCGCGGCTTCGTCGCCGAGGGTGCGGCTGCGCCGATCGAGGTCGACGCCGACTTCGCGGGCCCCGCGAACGCTTACGTGCGGCCGCACGACCTGCAGCTTTGGCCGGCCGGCGAAGGGCACCGGGACGGCATCGCCGTGGACGTGCGCCGTGTGATCCCGCTGGGCGGTTCGGTGCGCGTCGAGCTCGAGGCGCGCGCGGGCGGCGCACTCGAGGCGGAACTCGATCGCGATGCATGGCGTGCGCTCTCGCTGCGGGTCGGCGACGGCGCGACGGCCGTGCCGCGCGCGGTGCGCGTGTTTCCCGCGCGTTGAAGCGAGAATACAGGGCAGGGGGCGGAATTCGCTCCGATTCGACAATCAAACAACGACAGCCTAAGAGGCATACCCATGAATTTTCAGCAATTGCGGTTCGTGCGCGAAGCGGTGCGCCAGAACATGAACCTGACGGAAGTCGCGAACGTGCTGTACACGTCGCAGTCGGGCGTGTCGAAACAGATCAAGGATCTCGAGGATGAGCTGGGCGTCGACATCTTCATTCGGCGCGGCAAGCGGCTGACGGGCCTCACGGAGCCCGGCAAGGCCGTGCACCAGTTGATCGAGCGGATGCTGCTCGACGCCGAGAACCTGCGCCGCGTCGCACGCCAGTTCGCGGACCAGGACAGCGGCCACCTCGTCGTCGCGACCACGCACACGCAGGCGCGCTACGCGTTGCCGAAGGTGATCCGGCAGTTCACCGACGTGTTCCCGAAGGTGCATCTCGCGCTGCGTCAGGGCAGCCCGCAGCAGATCGCGCAGATGATCCTGAACGGCGAGGCCGATCTCGGCATCTCGACCGAGGCGCTCGACCGCTATCCGGACATCGTCACGTTCCCGTGCTATTCGTGGCACCACACGGTCGTCGTGCCGAAGGGCCATCCGCTCGTCGGCCGCGAGAACCTGACGCTCGACGAAATCGCCGAATACCCGATCATCACGTACGACCAGGATTTCACGGGCCGCTCGCACATCGACCAGGCGTTCGCGCAGGCAGGCGCCGTGCCCGACGTCGTGCTGACCGCGATCGATGCGGACGTGATCAAGACCTATGTCGAGCTCGGGATGGGGATCGGCGTCGTCGCGGCGATGGCTTACGATCCGCAGCGCGACACGGGCCTCGTCGCGCTCGATACGCAGCACCTGTTCGAGGCGAGCACGACGCGGGTCGGGCTGCGCAAGGGCGCGTTCCTGCGCGCGTATGCGTACCGGCTGATCGAGATGTTCGCGCCGCACCTGAACGAAGCGGAAATCGCGGGGCAGTTGCGCGAAGCCGTCTGACGGCAGCGCTTCGCGCGCCGTCCGGGCTGTTGCCCCGGGCGGCGCGGCATGCGCTCGCCGGAGGCGGTGCGCGGGGCGGCGGCGGGCGTGCCGCCGTCATGGTTGGTCGACTCATCGAACCTTCGACCGCAGTCGCGGTTTCCATCTTTCGAATCCGATTCGCCGCAACGGCGATCGGCACGCGTTCGCCTGCCGGCAGAAAAACAAGACGGCACGTTCGAACGCTTCGCTGCCGCCATATCGAACGGGCCACTCGTCGGAAGATATGATTCAATGCGCGTGAATGCCGGCTGACGGGTGGGCGGGCCGTCGAACGGCAGCCTTCTCGGCTGGTCGGCCCCAGCACCTGCGGCGCAACGCGCGGCGCGGAGACGACGCGCGGAAAGCGTCGCCGGCCGGCAATCCGCATTCGGAAAAACGCGCGCACGGCCGGCCGGGTCCGACACATTCGACGACATCTCGCGCAGCGCGCGCAACACGCAACACGCACGAAGAAGAGGTAAACAATGAATCTCAAATGGTTTCTCTTTTCCTTCGAAGGCCGGATCGGGCGCATGCCGTGGTGGATCTACGCACTGGTTTCCGCAGTGCTCAGCGCGATTTTCGACGCGGGTTCCCGCGGTTCGTCGGACGACGATCTGCCGCTGCTGGCGATGCTCGTGCTGTTCGCGATCGCGGTCGTCGCAGTGTGGTCGTCGATTGCCGTCGGCGTGAAGCGGCTGCACGACATCGACAAGTCGGGGTGGTGGATGCTGCTGCTCTTCGTGCCGATCGTCGGCGCGATCGCGTTGTTCGTGATGAACGGCTTCATCGCCGGCACACCGCATGCGAACCGTTTCGGCGAGCCGCCGTCGGCCGATGAAGACCAACCGGCGCCGCGGGACCCGGCGTGACGCGCGGCGGCTTCCGCAAGTGTGGTTTTTGCGCGTCGCGACGCACTATCGCGCACTCCGAACAAACCCTTAAATATTGATCAGACAGGTTGCGCGTCGAAGCGAATCGGTACAGCATAGCTTTCACTCCGCCGGCTTCCAGCCGGCGGCGGCGCGTAAACGACAGCACGCGCCAGGCAGTCGGCCGTCTGCCTCGCTTCCATTCCGTGGTACCGACAGCAGCATCGATGGCCATTGCCCGGGTAGTGTGGCGCAAACGTTTGCTCACATTAAAACAACAGTCGAACAACAGTCCGGCCCTTCGGGCCAGTCGCCAGGAGATGTGTATGAATGTCCGCTTTCGCCGTCGCTTCCTGACCGCCGCGCTCGCCGCCGTCGCGGTCGCCGCCGCACCGGCCGTCCACGCTCAATCTTCGGCCAAGCCGAAGGTCGCGCTCGTGATGAAGTCGCTCGCCAACGAGTTCTTCCTGACCATGGAAACCGGCGCGAAGGAATACCAGAAACACAACGCGAATCAGTTCGACCTGATCACCAATGGCATCAAGGACGAGACCGACACCGCGAACCAGATCCGCATCGTCGAGCAGATGATCGTATCGAAGGTCGACGCGATCGTGCTCGCGCCGGCCGATTCGAAGGCGCTCGTGCCGGTCGTGAAGAAGGCCGTCGACGCGGGCATCGTCGTCGTGAACATCGACAACCGGCTCGATCCCGACGTACTGAAGTCGAAGAACCTGAACGTGCCGTTCGTCGGCCCCGACAACCGCAAGGGCGCGCGCAAGATCGGCGACTACCTCGCGAAGAAACTGAAGGCGGGCGACCAGGTCGGCATCGTCGAAGGCGTGTCGACGACGACCAATGCGCAGCAGCGTACGGCCGGCTTCCAGGACGCGATGAAGGCGGGCGGGATGAAGGTCGTGTCGGTGCAGTCAGGCGAATGGGAGATCGACAAGGGCAATGCGGTGGCTGCCGCGATGCTCAACGAATACCCGAACCTGAAGGCGCTGCTGTGCGGCAACGACAACATGGCGATCGGCGCCGTGTCGGCCGTGCGCGCGGCCGGCAAGCAGGGCAAGGTGGCCGTGGTCGGCTACGACAACATCAACGCGATCAAGCCGATGCTGAAGGACGGCCGCGTGCTCGCGACCGCCGATCAATACGCGGCGAAGCAGGCCGTGTTCGGCATCGACACGGCGCTCAAGGCGATCTCCGAGCATCGTAAGCAGGCCGACATGTCCGGCGTGGTCGAGACGCCGGTGGATCTCGTGACGAAGTGACGCCGCGCCGGCGCGGCCGCCGTCCTCAAGAATCCGGCGCGGCGGCCGTTATCCGGTGTGAGCGCGATCACGGCCACTGCATGCACATGCACTTGTGAGCGTCACCCCCGTGCGCCGCGTGCGCGCGGCCGCAACCAGGATCGCGATGGAACCGACCTTCCAACCCTCCCGTTCAGCTAGCCCGGTGCTGTCCGTTTCCGGCATCGGCAAGACCTATGCCGAACCCGTGCTCGCCGATGTCACGCTGACGCTCGCGGCGGGCCAGGCGCTCGCGCTGACGGGCGAGAACGGCGCCGGCAAGAGCACGCTGTCGAAGATCATCGGCGGGCTCGTCGAACCGACTACCGGCACGATGCAGCTCGGCGGCCAGGCATATGCGCCGGCGAGCCGCACGCAGGCCGAGGCGCTCGGCGTGCGCATGGTGATGCAGGAGCTGAACCTGCTGCCGACGCTGACTATCGCCGAAAACCTGTTCCTGAACCGCCTGCCGCGGCGCTTCGGGATCATCGATCGCACGCGGCTGCGCGACGACGCGCGTGCCGCGATGGCGCAGGTCGGGCTCGACACGGTCGATCCCGATACGCCCGTCGGCGCGCTCGGCATCGGCCATCAGCAGATGGTCGAAATCGCGCGCAACCTGATCGGCGATTGCCGCGTGCTGATTCTCGACGAGCCGACCGCGATGCTGACCGCGCGCGAAGTCGCGCTGCTGTTCGAGCAGATCGACCGGCTGAAGGCGCGCGGTGTCGCGATCGTCTACATCTCGCACCGGCTCGAGGAGCTCGCGCGCGTCGCCGAGCGCGTCGCGGTGCTGCGCGACGGCCGGCTCGTGTATGCGGGCGACATGGCGGCGACGACGTCCGACGGGCTCGTCACGTTGATGGTCGGGCGCGAGATCGGCGAGCACATCGATCTCGGCGAGCGCCATATCGGCGCGCCGCGGCTCGTGGTGTCGGGCCTCACACGCGGGTCGGCCGTGCAGGACGTGTCGCTCGAGGTGCGCGCGGGCGAGATCTTCGGCATTTCGGGGCTGATCGGCGCGGGGCGCACCGAATTGTTGCGGCTGATCTACGGCGCCGATCCGCCCGATGCCGGGATGATCGCGGTCGGCCAGCCGCTGAAACCGGCGCGGATCGGTTCGCCGGTCGATGCGGTGAAGCACGGCATTGCACTGATTACCGAGGATCGCAAGGGCGAAGGGCTGCTGCTGTCGCAGTCGGTCACCGCGAACGTGTCGCTCGGCCAGCTCGACCGGCTCGCGCGCGGCGGCATCGTCGACACCGCGCGCGAAACGGCGCTCGCCGAGCGGCAGATCGACGCGCTGCGAATCCGCACGCACGGCGCGGCGCAGGCAGTCGGCGAGCTGTCGGGCGGCAATCAGCAGAAGGTCGTGATCGGCCGCTGGCTCGCGCGCGACATGGGCGTGCTGCTGTTCGACGAGCCGACGCGCGGGATCGACGTCGGCGCCAAATTCGAGATCTACACTTTGATGGGCGCGCTCGCGCGTGAAGGCCGCGCGCTCGTCGTCGTGTCGAGCGATCTGCGCGAGCTGATGCTGATTTGCGACCGGATCGGCGTGATGTCGGCCGGGCGCATGACCGCCGTGTTCGAGCGCGGCAACTGGACCCAGGATGCGCTGCTGGCCGCGGCGTTCGCCGGCTTCGGCCGCGAAGCGACGCCGGGCGGCGCGCAGCATCCGGACGCGGGGCCGGCGCAGGGCGCCGCTCCCGGCACTTCGACGACAGGACGACAGCAATGACCCAGCCTCCCGTATCTCCGACCGATGCAGGCGCGCAGCAGGACCTGACGGGGCGCCGCGCGCGCACGTTGTCCGGCACGCGGCTCGGCCTGTCGAACTATCTCGGTCTCGCCGGCGCGCTGGCCGCGATGATCGCGCTGTTTTCGGTGCTGAGCTCGCATTTCCTGACCTACGACACGTTCAGCACGATCGCGAACCAGATTCCCGATCTCGTCGTGATGTCGGTCGGGATGACCTTCGTGCTGATCATTGCCGGGATCGACCTGTCGGTCGGCTCGGTGCTCGCGCTCGCCGCGTCGATGGTCAGCGTCGCCGCGCTGAAATGGCAATGGGGGCCGCTGCCGGCCGCGCTGATCGGGATCGCGGTCGCGACCGCCACGGGTGCGCTGACGGGCGCGGTCACGGTCGGCTGGCGGATCCCGTCGTTCATCGTGTCGCTCGGCGTGCTGGAGGCCGCGCGCGGCCTCGCGTACCAACTGACGAATTCGCGCACGGCCTATATCGGCGACGCGTTCGATTTCCTGTCGAACCCGATCGCGCTCGGCATCTCGCCGGCGTTCCTGATTGCGGTCGCGGTGATGATCGCGGCCCAGTTCGTGCTCACGCGCACCGTGTTCGGACGCTATCTCGTCGGGATCGGCACGAACGAGGAAGCCGTCCGACTTGCAGGGGTTAACCCGCGACCGTATAAAATTCTCGTATTCGCATTGATGGGCGCGCTCGCGGGGCTGGCGTCGCTGTTCCAGATTTCGCGGCTCGAGGCGGCTGATCCGAACGCGGGCGCGGGTCTCGAACTGCAGGTGATCGCAGCCGTCGTGATCGGCGGCACGAGCCTGATGGGCGGGCGCGGCTCGGTGATCAGCACGTTCTTCGGCGTGTTGATCATCTCCGTGCTGGCCGCGGGGCTGGCGCAGGTCGGCGCGAACGAGCCGACGAAACGGATCATCACCGGCGCGGTGATCGTGGTGGCGGTCGTGCTCGATACGTATCGTAGCCGGCGCGCGCGCGCGCGGTAGAAAGACAGACAGAACAGACCAGAGAGAACGGGAAATGGCGACGATCAAGGATGTGGCGGCCATGGCGGGCGTGTCGTTTACGACCGTCTCGCACGTGGTGAACAATTCGCGGCCGGTGTCAGCGGATGTGCGTGCGAAGGTCGAGGGTGCAATCCGCGAGCTGAACTACGTGCCGTCGGCCGTGGCGCGCTCGCTGAAGGCGCGGTCGACGGCGACCATCGGCCTCGTCGTGCCGAACAGCACGAATCCGTACTTCGCGGAGCTTGCACGCGGCATCGAGGATCAGTGCGCGGCCAACGGCTATTGCGTGTTCTTCTGCAATTCGGACGACGATCCCGTGAAGCAGCGCAACTACCTGCGCGTGCTGCAGGAAAAGCGCATCGACGGGCTGATCGTCGCGTCGGCGGGCGAGGATGCGGTGCTGGCGCAGACGCTCGCGGACACGCATGCGCCGCTTGTCGTCGTCGACCGCAACATCGAGGGGCTCGCGGCCGATCTCGTGCAGATCGACCACGAGCGCGGCGCGTACCTGGCGACGCGCCACCTGCTCGAACTCGGGCACGCGAAGATCGGCTGCATCACCGGGCCGACCGACACGGCCGTCAGCGCGATGCGCGTGCACGGCTTCATCCGCGCGATGGCCGAGCGCGGCGTCGACATCGTGCCGGGTGCGATCGCGGAAAGCGATTTCTCGTGCCTCGGCGGTTATCACGCGGCGTCGCGGCTGTTCGAATCGGTGCGGCCGAGCGCGATCTTCGCGGGCAACGACCTGATGGGCGTCGGCGCGCTGCGCGCGGCGGCCGAGCGCGGAATGCGCGTGCCCGACGACTGCTCGATCATCGGTTTCGACGACATCGAATTTTCCCGCTACACGTATCCGGCGCTGTCGACGGTCGGCCAATCGGTGCGCGCGCTCGGCGAAATGGCCGCGCAGACGCTGATCGAGCGGATCGGCGGCGGCTCGACGGCCGTGCCGAGCCGCCGTCGCGTCGTGTCGCCGCGCCTCGTGCTGCGCGAATCGACGGCGATCTACCGCGAGCCGGCTGCATCCGGCGGTCGCGTATGACGGCGCCCGTTGGGGGCGCCGGCCGCGTGACGGTGGTCGGCAGCCTGAACATGGATCTCGTCGTGCGTGCGCCGCGGCTGCCGCTGCCGGGCGAAACGCTCGCCGGGCACGCGTTCGCGCAGGCGGCGGGCGGCAAGGGCGGCAACCAGGCCGTCGCCGCCGCGCGGCTCGGCGCGCAGGTCGCGATGATCGGCTGCGTCGGCGCGGATGCGCACGGCACCGCGCTGCGCGCGGGCCTCGAAGCCGAGGGCATCGACTGCACGGGGCTCGCGACGAGCGCGTCGGCGTCGACCGGCGTCGCGCTGATCGTCGTCGACGATGCGAGCCAGAACGCGATCGTGATCGTCGCGGGCGGCAACGGCGAGGTCACGACCGATACGATCGCGCGGCACGAAGCCGCGCTGGCGTCGGCCGACGTGCTGATCTGCCAGCTCGAGACGCCGCCCGACGCGGTGTTCGCGGCGCTGTCGGCCGGGCGGCGGCTCGGCCGCACGGTGGTGCTCAATCCGGCCCCGGCCGTCGCGCCGCTGCCGGACGGCTGGCTGCCGCTGGTCGATTACCTGATCCCGAACGAGGTCGAGGCGGCCGCGCTGACCGCGCTGCCGGTACGCGATCCGGCCGATGCCGAAGCCGCCGCGCGTGCGCTGCAAGCCGGCGGCGCGCGCAACGTGCTGGTCACGCTCGGTGCGCGCGGCGTGCTCGCGCTGACGGCCGACGGCATCGCGCGGCATTATCCGGCCCCGGCCGTGCAGGCCGTCGACACGACGGCGGCCGGCGATACCTTCATCGGCGGTTTTTCCGCGCGGATCGCGGCCGGCGCGGACGTCGACACAGCCATCCGCTTCGCGCAGCGCGCGGCGGCGCTGTCGGTCACGCGAGCGGGCGCGCAGCCGTCGATTCCTGCGCTCGCGGAACTGGCCGAATAGGGCCCGATTCCGGATCCCCGATTCCGCATCACGGCCGGCCCGTCGCACGAGACGGCCGGGGCCGTGCCTCCTGCCACTGGCCGGCGCCCCGCAGGCCGGCTTCCCTCCTGTTTGTCGAACCCACCGGATTTTGCGTCGATTGTTTAGTCATCTGTAATAAGCTGACAAATAATTCGAAAAAATGACATAAAAACCATCAAGTTGTGCGGCGTGCGGTCGTAAATGCACCAAGTGAAGCAATGCTTCGAGCCAACGGGCCCGGCCCGTTCATGACGACGCAACACAGGAAGGATGATGGTCTTCAGGAATCTGACGATTCGTGCACGCATCGGTTTGACGATGGCGTTTCTGGCGGTGCTGCTGGGCGTAACCGGCGTGCTCGGGCTGTACGGGATGACGCGTGCGAACGACTCGACGCGCGAGATTTTCACGAACCAGATGCCGAGCGCGGTCGACGTGGCGGTCGCGGAAATGTTCGCCGCGCGCGAGCGCCTCGCACTCGACCGCGCGGCGCTGCTGTCCGGCACGCCCGACTCGGCGGCCGCCATCGAGCGCAGCCGCGGGATGCGCGCGCAGTCCGACGCGTGGTGGCAGAAGTATCTCGCGTTGCCGCGTGGGCCGGACGAGGATCGGATCGCGCAGGATGTCGCCGCGAAGCGGCTGGCGCTGCAACGCAGTTGCGACGCGTTCGCGAGCATCGTCGCGGCCGACCAGCGCGATCGCATCGGCGACGGCGCCAAGCAGCTCCAGGCGCTCTACAACGACCTCTCGGTGGCGAGCGAAGCGCTGCGCAACTTCCAGTTCACCGATGCGAAGGTGGGCTTCGATCACGCGCAATCGGTATACGACACGATGCGGGTGCTGTCGATCGTCGCGCTTGCGGCCGGCATCGGCGCCGCGCTGCTGTCGTGGCTGACGCTGAGCCGCGCGATCGGCCGCCCGATCGCGGACGCGCTCGCGCATTTCGACGCGATCTCCGCAGGCGACCTGCGCCGGCCGATCGTCGTGCACCGGCGCGACGAGATGGGCCTGCTTCTCGACGGCCTCGCGAAGATGCAGCGTGGGCTTGTCGACACGGTTCGCACCGTGCGCGGCGGCAGCGAGTCGATCGCAACGGCGGCCCGCCAGATCGCGGCCGGCAACATCGACCTGTCGTCGCGCACCGAGGAACAGGCCGCTGCGCTGCAGGAAACCGCATCGAGCATGGAACAGCTGACCGGCACCGTGAAACAGAACGCGGACAATGCACGCCAGGCAAGCGCGCTGGCCGCGAATGCGTCGGAGATTGCAAACAAGGGCAATACGGTGGTCGGCCAGGTGGTCGGCACGATGGGCGAGATCAACGACAGCTCGGCCAAGATCGCCGACATCATCGCGATCATCGAGGGAATCGCGTTCCAGACCAACATTCTTGCGCTGAATGCGGCCGTCGAGGCCGCCCGCGCGGGCGAGGAAGGTCGCGGCTTCGCGGTCGTCGCGGGCGAGGTGCGCAGCCTCGCACAACGTTCGTCGGCCGCGGCCAAGGAGATCAAGGCGCTGATCGACGCGTCGGTGGAGCGCATCCGGTCGGGTTCCACGCTGGTCGACGAAGCCGGGCGCACGATGAGCGACGTGATCGGTGCGGTGCAGCGCGTGACGGACATCATGGGCGAAATCGCCGCGGCGTCGGAGGAGCAGAGCGGCGGGATCGACCAGGTGGCGCGCGCGGTTGCGCAGATGGACGAGGTCACGCAGCAGAATGCGGCGCTCGTCGAGGAGGCCGCGGCCGCTGCGCAGTCGCTCGATGAGCAGGCCGCGCGCCTGCGTGAGACGGCGTCGGTGTTCCAGCTCGACGACGAAGCCGCCCGCCAGGGCGCCGCCGCGCCGGGCGCGGCGCGTCATGCGTCGCGCGCACCCGCGGCTGCGGCTGCGGTTGCCGTGCCTGCGCAACAGGCTGCCGCACGCGACGATCGCGATGCACCGCCGAAGCGCATGGCTGCGGCGAAGCCGGCACGCAAGCCCGCGACAGCATCTGCAACGCCCGCAGCGGCGCCGGCCGCAGCCGCTGCAGGCGCCGACGACTGGGAGACCTTCTGATTCGCGCGCGCCGCGCATCTATCCCCATTTGGTGACGAACGACGCCCGCGACCTGCGGGCGTCGTCGTTTCGGCGGCAGGCAAATTGTGACAGCGCGCATGAACGGTCGTGCATCGTCGCATGCATCGCGCGACCTGCACCGGCGGATGCGCGCAATACGCGCAACGGTGCGCGTCGTGTTGCCGCATCCGTCGTACGGGTATCTCCGTAAGGGGCACGGCAAGAAAATTTGTAACGGTGCGCGCGGCGTGTCGTCGTAAACGACGGCTCGAACGTATAGGGATGAAGGGGGGCGTGACGACGTCGGAAGTGTCCAACGCACAAGACGTTCCGTTGTTCGACGAGACGCGACGGATGCAGTTTCTGCGGCTCGGGAGGTCGATTGTAAAACGACGAAATGCGTTGTCCAAGCGGTGTTGTCGAGAATGACGAACTTCATACGAAGAGTTCGTGAAAAAAAATTAGAAAGGGTTTAGGATGAATTCGAACGCGCTTGCTTCTGCGCAGTCGTACGAAGGCAGGCACGTCTTCAGACTCAGGCGAGGGAGGTAGCATGGATATTTACAGCAGCTTCGCGAACCGCTTCGAAAAAATGCGAGAGGAAGAGCTCTCGCTGGAGGAGTATCTCGCGCTCTGCAAGAACGATCCATCCGCGTACGCGACGGCTGGTGAACGCATGCTGGCAGCAATCGGGGAACCTGAACACATCGATACCCGCAACGAGCCGCGCCTGTCGCGGATCTTCGCGAACAAGGTCATCAAGGTCTATCCGGCATTCCGTGAGTTCTACGGAATGGAGGAAGTGATCGAGCAGGTGGTCGCGTATTTCCGCCACGCCGCGCAAGGGCTCGAAGAGAAGAAGCAGATCCTCTACCTGCTCGGTCCGGTGGGCGGCGGCAAGTCGTCGATCGCCGAGCGTCTGAAGCAACTGATGGAGCGCGTGCCGTTCTATGCGCTGAAGGGCTCGCCCGTCAACGAATCGCCGCTCGGGCTGTTCGACTACGACGAAGACGGCCCGATCCTCGAGGAACAGTACGGCATTCCGCGCCGCTACCTGAAGAGCATCCTGAGTCCGTGGGCCGTCAAGCGCCTGCACGAATACAACGGCGACATCCGCCAGTTCCGCGTCGTGCGTCGTTATCCGTCGATCCTGCGGCAGATCGGCATTGCGAAGACGGAGCCGGGTGACGAGAACAACCAGGACATCTCGTCGCTGGTCGGCAAGGTCGACATCCGCAAGCTCGAGCAGTATGCGCAGGACGACGCCGACGCATACAGCTACTCGGGCGGCCTGTGCCTCGCGAACCAGGGCCTGCTCGAGTTCGTCGAAATGTTCAAGGCGCCGATCAAGGTGCTGCACCCGCTGCTGACCGCCACGCAGGAAGGCAACTTCAAGGGCACCGAGGGCTTCGGCGCGATTCCGTTCGACGGGATCATCCTCGCGCACTCGAACGAGTCGGAGTGGAAGGCGTTCCGCAACAACCGCAACAACGAGGCACTGCTCGACCGGATCTTCGTCGTGAAGGTGCCGTACTGCCTGCGCGTGTCGGAAGAGACCAAGATCTACGAGAAGCTGATCCGCAACTCGTCACTCGCCGAGGCCGTATGCGCGCCGGGCACGCTGAAGATGATGTCGCAGTTCTCGGTGCTGTCGCGCCTGCACGAGCCGGAGAATTCGAGCCTGTTCTCGAAGATGCAGGTGTACGACGGCGAAAACCTGAAGGACACCGATCCGAAGGCGAAGTCGTACCAGGAATATCGCGACTACGCGGGCGTGGACGAAGGGATGACGGGCGTGTCGACACGCTTCGCGTTCAAGATCCTGTCGCGCGTGTTCAACTTCGATTCGAGCGAGGTCGCGGCCAACCCCGTGCACCTGATGTACGTGCTCGAACAGCAGATCGAACGCGAGCAGTTCCCGCCGGAAACCGAGCAGAAGTACCTGTCCTTCGTGAAGGACGTACTCGCGTCGCGCTACGCGGATTTCATCGGCAAGGAGATCCAGACGGCCTACCTCGAGTCGTATTCGGAGTACGGCCAGAACATCTTCGACCGCTACGTCACGTATGCCGACTTCTGGATCCAGGACCAGGAATTCCGCGATCACGATACGGGCGAGAGCTTCGATCGCGCCGCGCTGAACGCGGAGCTGGAGAAGATCGAGAAGCCGGCCGGCATCAGCAATCCGAAGGATTACCGCAACGAGATCGTGAACTTCGTGTTGCGTGCGCGGGCGGCGAATGCCGGCAAGAACCCCGTGTGGACGAGCTACGAGAAGTTGCGCGTCGTGATCGAGAAGAAGATGTTCTCGAACACCGAGGAACTGTTGCCGGTGATTTCGTTCAACGCAAAGGGTTCGGCGGAAGAGCAGCGCAAGCATGAGGACTTTGTAAACCGGATGGTCGCGAAGGGCTATACGCCGAAGCAGGTGAGGCTGCTTTGCGACTGGTACCTGCGCGTGCGCAAGTCGTCATGACGCGCGCGGTACCGAGCCCGTGCGGCGAGTCCGCGCGGGCGCTTTCAGGGACGCCGCCCGCATGACGGGAGACGGCATGTGCGGCGAGCGTCCCGGCATATCGACTTTCGAGCGGGAGACCGGCAGTGCTTCATCAAATCATCGACCGCAGGCTGGCCGGCAAGAACAAGAGCATCGCCAACCGTGAACGCTTTCTGCGTCGCGTCAAGAACTACATTCGTCGTGCCGTGTCCGACGCGGTGCGCGACCGTAGCATCAAGGATATCCAGAGCACGCAGAGCATCACGATTCCGCGCAAGGACATCGCGGAGCCGAATTTCCGGCACGGGCCGGGCGGGCGTCGTGAATACGTGCATCCCGGCAACGAGGACTACGTGCGCGGCGACAAGATCCCGCGTCCGCAGGGCGGTTCGGGCGGCGGCGGCAGTCAGGCGAGCAACGAGGGCGAAGGGCAGGACGACTTCGTGTTCGAGCTGTCGCGCGACGAGTTCATGCAGTACTTCTTCGACGATCTTGAACTGCCGCGCCTCGTGAAGACGCACCTGCTGACGGTGCCGAGCTGGAAGAACGTGCGCGCGGGCTGGTCGGCGGAAGGCACGCCGAACAACATCGACGTCGTGCGCTCGCTGCGCAGCGCGCTCGGCCGGCGCATCGCGCTCGGCTCGCCGCTCGTCAACGAGCTGCGCGAACTCGAGGCCCAACTCGAAGCGATGAAGAGCGATCCGGAAGACCGTCGCGCGGAAATCGCGACGCTCGAGGCCGAGATCCATCACCTGAAGGGGCGCATCTGGCGGATTCCGTTCATCGATCCGTTCGACCTGCGCTACATCAACCGCGTGAAGCAGCCGCAGCCGTCGAGCCAGGCCGTAATGTTCTGCCTGATGGACGTGTCGGGCTCGATGGACGAGCAGCGCAAGGATCTCGCGAAGCGCTTCTTCATCCTGCTTTACCTGTTCCTCAAGCGCAACTACGAGCGCATCGAGGTCGTGTTCATCCGTCACCATACGCGCGCCGAGGAAGTCGACGAGGATACCTTCTTCCATTCGACCGAGAGCGGCGGCACGGTCGTGTCGAGCGCGCTCGAACTGATGCGCAAGGTGCAGAACGAGCGCTACTCGCCGACCGAATGGAACATCTACGGCGCGCAGGCGTCCGACGGCGACAACTGGACCGACGATTCGCCCAAGTGTCGCAAAATCCTGGAAGAGGATATCCTCACGAAGACGCGTTACTTCGCGTATATCCAGGTCGCGCCGGAAGAGCAGAATTTGTGGCTGGAATACGCGCAGCTGGCACTGTCGCAACCGCATCTCGCGATGAAAAAAGTGGAATCGGCTGCCGACATTTACCCGGTGTTTCGCGAATTGTTCGAAAAGCAGGTGGAAACGTCATGACGACCCGCCATCTGCACAACGAGTCGCGCGGCTACGAGCCGCGCCCCTCCGGCGACGACACGGCCGGCCCTGCCGCATCGCAGCAACGCGCGCAGGCCGAACCGCCGCCGCCGGCCGCCGACTTGCCCGGTTCCGGGCAAAAGGAAGCGCGTATGAACGTTGCCGAACGCAAGCCGCTGCCGTGCCCGTCCGACTGGACGTTCGAACTGCTCGAGGAATACGACACGCACATCTCGCAGGTCGCCGAACAATACGAGCTCGACATCTACCCGATCCAGCTCGAACTGATCAGCGCCGAACAGATGATGGACGCGTATGCGTCGGTCGGGATGCCCGTCAACTACCGCCACTGGTCGTTCGGCAAGCACTTCCTTTCCACCGAGAAGAGCTACCGCCGCGGCCAGATGGGCCTCGCGTACGAAATCGTCATCAATTCGAATCCGTGCATCGCGTATCTGATGGAAGAGAACACGATGACGATGCAGGCGCTCGTCATCGCGCACGCGGCGTACGGGCACAACTCGTTCTTCAAGGGCAACTACCTGTTCCGGCTGTGGACCGACGCGCACGCGATCATCGACTATCTCGTGTACGCGAAGAACTACGTCGCGGAATGCGAGGAGCGCTACGGCCTCGATCGCGTCGAGGAACTGCTCGATTCGTGCCATGCGTTGATGAACTACGGCGTCGACCGCTACAAGCGGCCGCAGAAGCCGTCGCTGTCGAAGGAAGCCGCGCTGCGGCGCGAGCGCGAGGCGTACCTGCAGTCGCAGGTGAATGAACTGTGGCGCACGCTGCCGGGCAAGAAACCCGAGCTGATGGAAGAGCAGGAAGACCGCTATCCGCCCGAGCCGCAGGAGAACCTGCTGTATTTCGCGGAGAAGAACGCGCCGCTGCTCGAGCCGTGGGAGCGGGAAGTGATCCGCATCGTGCGCAAGATCGGCCAGTATTTCTACCCGCAGCGGCAGACGCAGGTGATGAACGAAGGCTGGGCGACGTTCTGGCACTACACGCTGCTGAACACGCTGTACAACCAGGGCAAGCTGGAAGACAGATTCATGATGGAGTTCCTGCATTCGCACAGCAACGTGGTCTACCAGCCGCCCGTCACGAAACCGTACTACAGCGGGATCAACCCGTATGCGCTCGGCTTCTCGATGATGAGCGACATCCGGCGGATCTGCGAAGCGCCGACGGAGGAGGACTACAAGTGGTTTCCGGAGATCGCGGGTACCCCGTGGCTGCCGGCGATGCATTACGCGATGCGCAACTTCAAGGACGAAAGCTTCATCGCACAGTACCTGTCGCCGAACCTGATCCGCGAGATGCGACTCTTCTCGGTGCTCGACGACGACATGCGCGATTCGCTCGAGGTGTCTGCGATCCACGACGATTCCGGTTACCAGTACGTGCGGCAGGCGTTGTCGCGGCAGTACGATATCCATCACCGCGAGCCGAACATCCAGGTGTGGGCCGTGAACACGCGCGGCGACCGCAGCCTCACGCTGCGCCACTTCATGACCGACAACCGCCACCTGTCGAACGACAGCGACGAGGTGCTCAAGCACATGGCGCGGCTCTGGCAGTTCGACGTGTACCTGGAAAGCGTCGACGAGGCCGGCACCGTGCGCAAGCGCTACGAGTGCCGCTACGTGCCGCCGGAGGTGCGCGTCTGAGCGCCGCTTTCGAATAGTTTGCATCGGACGCCAGCCTGCGGGCTGGCGTTTTCATATGACGAACGCGCGGCGGGAGAAAAATCTTCTACATCCGGACGAACCCGGAAAGCCTGTTACTTTACATTTCGCTAAAATCCCGTAGCGTCGTGCCGCCGGAACCGGTGCCACGTGCGACCGCACGCGGCGGCCCCAAGCCGTCTCGCCCAGAAAGCATTAAAAGGAACAGACCAATCCATGGACGTCCAGACCGACCAAGCTGCGCTGTCCGCGCATGACACCCGGCGGCGCGTGTTCGCCATCGTCGGCGCCTCATCGGGCAACCTCGTCGAGTGGTTCGACTTCTACATCTACTCGTTCTGCGCGCTGTACTTCGCGCCGGCGTTCTTCCCGAGCGGCAACACGACGACGCAGTTGCTGAACACGGCCGGCGTGTTCGCGGCCGGCTTCCTGATGCGCCCGATCGGCGGCTGGCTGTTCGGTCGCATCGCCGACCGTCACGGCCGTCGCGCGGCGATGATGATCTCGGTGCTGATGATGTGCGGCGGTTCGCTCGTGATCGCGGTGCTGCCGACCTATGCGCAGATCGGCGCGCTCGCGCCGGCGCTGCTGCTGGTCGCGCGCCTGTTCCAGGGCCTGTCGGTGGGCGGCGAATACGGCACCAGCGCGACCTACATGAGCGAGGTCGCGCTGAAGGGCCGGCGCGGCTTCTTCGCGTCGTTCCAGTACGTGACGCTGATCGGCGGCCAGCTTTGTGCGCTGCTGGTGCTCGTGATCCTGCAGCAGACGCTGTCGACCGACGAACTGAAGGCGTGGGGGTGGCGCATTCCGTTCGTGGTCGGTGCGGCGGCCGCGCTGATCTCGCTGTATCTGCGGAAATCGCTCGACGAGACGTCGACCAGCGCATCGCGCGACAAGAAGGACGCCGGCACGATCCGCGGCGTGTGGCGGCACAAGGGCGCGTTCCTGACGGTGGTCGGCTTCACGGCCGGCGGCTCGCTGATCTTCTACACGTTCACGACGTACATGCAGAAGTACCTCGTGAACACGGCCGGCATGCACGCGAAGACGGCCAGCAACGTGATGACCGTCGCGCTGCTCGTCTACATGCTGATTCAGCCGGTGTTCGGCGCGCTGTCCGACAAGATCGGCCGCCGCACGTCGATGATCCTGTTCGGCTCGTTCGCGGTGATCGGCACGGTGCCGCTGATGCATGCGCTGAAGGACGTGACGAGCCCGGTGGCCGCGTTCGTGCTGATTACGGTCGCGCTGGCGATCGTCAGCTTCTACACGTCGATCAGCGGCCTCATCAAGGCCGAGATGTTCCCGCCGGAAGTGCGCGCGATGGGCGTCGGCCTGTCGTACGCGGTCGCGAACGCGATCTTCGGCGGCTCGGCAGAGTACGTCGCGCTGTGGTTCAAGTCGGTCGGCAGCGAGGAAACCTTCTATTGGTACGTGACGGTGCTGTGCGCGATCTCGTTGATCGTGTCGTGGCGGATGCGCGATCCGAGCAAGGAAGGGTATCTGCGCAACGAACCGTGATCGATTGCGCGTCGCGCGCAGTCGCATCGTGACGAACGTCCCGCCAGCCGGCGGGACGTTTTTTTTGCGGCGCGCGATTCCGCGTGCGGCGGTGCGTGGTCGAACACGCTCGACGGCCGGCCTTGCTCGACCAGCCATGCGAACATCTGCTCGACGCTCGGCGAGCGCGACGGGCCGTATACGGGGAACCGGACAATCGCGCAGGTAGACGTCCTCGGCGTCGCGTCGGTGGGGCGCGTCATATCGATATCGAAATCGATTCGTTGTCCGTTACGCTCAATTTCCTTAATCTGAACCCGTAGTTCGTGTGACACCTCCTTGACTGGGATTCGCGCCCGTTGCCTGCAGCGGGCGTCTTTTTTTTTGCGCTGCATGCCACGCCAGTCCCGACGGGGTTGGTGCCGCCGCGCGGCTCGCATGCCTCATCACGAAACCCGCTGAGCAAAGCATCATTTGTTGGTTCGGATTCGCCGCATGCGCTGATACGTTAGCGGCTTCGCGACACCACACTTCGTCGCGATGTTCCTCGAAACGGCCGCCGCGCGATCCGCGGCGGCCTTCATAAAAAACAGGTCGTGCTCATGAAAATCCACACTCTCGCTACGTGGCTCGTCGGGGCCGCGCTCGTCACCGCCGGCACGGTCGCGCATGCGGACCGTCTCGACGACATCAAAAAGGCCGGCGTGCTGCGCGTCGCGACGTTCGACAGCAACCCGCCGTTCGGTTATGTCGATGCAAGGAACAACCATATCGTCGGTCTCGACGTCGACTATGCGAAGGCGCTCGCCGACAAGCTCGGCGTGAAGCTGCAGCTCCAGCCGACCAACCCCGCGAACCGCATTCCGTTCCTGACGTCCGGCAAGGTCGATCTCGTGCTCGCGAACTTCACGATCACCGACGAGCGCGCGAAGCAGGTCGACTTCAGCATTCCGTATTTCTCGTCGGGCCAGCAGTTTCTCGCGAAGAAGGGCGTGCTGAAATCGGCCGACCAGTTGAACGGCCTGCGCGTCGGCGCGGACAAGGGCACGACGAACGAGATCACGCTGCGCGAGAAATTCCCGAAGGCGACGATCGTCGCATATGACGACACGCCGTTCGCGTTCGCCGCGCTGCGAGCCGGCAACGTGCAGGCGATCACGCAGGACGGCCCGAAGCTGATCGGCCTGCTCGCGAACGTGCCCGACAAGCAGAACTACGAGATCCCCGCGTTCACGATCTCGAACGACTACATGGGTGTCGGCGTGCCGAAGGGCGAAACGCGCCTACTCGGCTTCGTCAACGACACGCTGAAGGGGCTCGAGGCAAACGGCCGCGCCGTGCAGATCTACGATGCATGGTTCGGGCCGACGACGAAGACGCCGCTCACGCGCATTTTCCGCATCGGCGACAAGACCTGATCCACGCCGCACGCGCGCCGCGATTTGCCGGAACGTCGGCGGCGCGGCGCTTTCCGTTTTGTTCCGATCGCGTGCTTCGCGCACGTCCCCCAGCATGCTCGGGTTGGCTCCCAAATATCTGTCCTGGCTCTGGCAGGGTTTCCTGCTGACACTCGGCCTCGCGGCCGCGTCGGCCGTCGCCGCGACCGCCGGCGGGCTGCTGCTCGCGGTCATGCGGCATGCGCGCGGCACGGTGCTGCGCATGGTGGCCGCCGCATACGTCGTCGCGTTCCGCAACACGCCGCTGCTCGTGCAGTTGCTGTTCTGGTATTTCGGCGTCGCGTCGCTGCTGCCCGATACGTGGATCGCGTGGCTGAACGCGCGCCATGAATTGAGCGCGGGCCCGCTCACGCTCGCATGGCCGTCGTTCGAATTCGTCGCGGGCTGGGTCGGGTTGAGCGCGTATACGGCCGCGTTCGTCGCTGAGGAATGCGAAGCCGGCCTGCGCGGCGTGCGGCGCGCGCAGCATGATGCGGCAGCCGCGCTCGGCCTCACGCCGATGCAGTCGCTGCGTTACGTGGTGCTGCCGCAGGCTGTGCGCATCGCGCTGCCGCCGCTGTTCGGCCAATACATGAATCTCGTGAAGAACTCGTCGCTCGCGATGGCGATCGGCGTGGCCGAGCTGTCGTATGCGTCGCGGCAGGTCGAAACGGAAACGTTCAAGACCTTCGCCGCGTTCGGCGTCGCGACCTTGCTGTACGTCGCGGCGGTGGCCGCGATCGAGGCCGGTGCGTACGCGGCCACCCAATGGCGCGACCGGCTTGGGGCGGGGCGTTGACGATGGACTTTTCGCTGCTGCTCTCCAACCTGCCGTACCTGCTCGTCGGCGCGTTCCCGGAAGGCCCGCTCGGCGGCGCCGCGCTGTCGCTGGTGCTCGCGATCGCGTCGGCCGTTGCATCGGCCGTGCTCGGTATCGCGCTCGGCGTCGCGATGGCGCTCGCGCGCGGCCCCGTACGCGTGCTGCTGCTCGCGTTCATCGGCTTCTTCCGCGCGATTCCCGTGCTGATGCTGATCTTCTGGACGTACTTCCTGATGCCCGTGCTGCTGCACATGGATGTGCCGGGGCTCGCGACGGTCGTGTGCGCGCTCGCGCTCGTCGGCGGCGCGTATCTCGCGCATGCGGTGCATGCGGGCATCGTCGCCGCGGGCGACGGCCAATGGCAGGCCGGGCTGTCGCTCGGGCTCACGCGCCGGCAAACGGTGCGCCATGTGCTGCTGCCGCAGGCGATCCGGATCATGACGCCGTCGTTCGTCAACCAGTGGGTCGCGCTCGTGAAGGACACGTCGCTCGCGTATATCGTCGGCGTGCCGGAACTGTCGTTCGTCGCGACGCAGGTGAACAACCGGCTGACGGTGTATCCGGCGCCGATCTTCCTGTTCGTCGCGGCGATCTATCTGGTGCTGTGCACGTCGCTCGACGGCGCGGCGCGCTGGCTGTTGTCGCGCGGCTCGCATGCGCAACGCGCCGCACCGGCGACGGCCGAGTGCACGGAGCCCGCGCGGTGAGGAGGCGCAGCGGCCGTGGCGTACTGCCGGTGAGGACGCGCTAGCGAATATCCGCAGCGTGCTGCACACCGCGCAGGTCGGGCCCGGCGTGCAGTACGGACAGGAACGGTAGATGGCCGACCGCCTGCGCCGCCGCTTCCGGAGCGAAGGCGGGCGGCACGCGCGTCACGACGCCGAGTAGTGCGCGTTGAAGACCGCGCGCAACGTCGATTTGTCGGTCGCGAAATCGCCCCACAGCGGCCCGTCGTTCTGCGCGAACGCGAACGGCGCCGTATTTATCGACGCGAGGCGGAAGCGCCATTGCGCGGCTTCCTGGCGGAACGCGGTGAGCTGCATGTCGGACAGCGCCGTCTGCGCGTTGGCGAGCGTGACGAGCGGGTCGACCGGATCGTTCGCTACGCGCACTTCGAAATGCAGGTGCGGGCCCGTTGCGGCGCCCGTCATCCCGACCGAGCCGAGCCGCTGGCCCTGCTTCACGGTTTCGCCGGTCTTGAGCCCGTGCGCGAACGCGGACAGATGCGCGTAGTAGGTCGAGTAGCCGTCCGCGTGATCGACGATCACGTAGCGGCCGTAGCCACCGGGATCGGTGCCGACGAACGACACGACGCCGTCGGCCGCCGCGGCGACGGGCGTGCCGGACGGCGCGGCGAGATCGACGCCCGTATGGAACGCCATCGCCTGCGACAGCGGATGGACGCGCTCGCCGAAGAACGAGCTGATGCGCGTCCACTTGACCGGCATCGTGAACGCGGCGGCTTCGAGCGGCGAGCCGTCGAGCGTGTTGTAGTACGCGCCGTGCTCGGCGCCCGGCGCGCGGAACCAGATCGCGCCGAACGTGCGGCCGGCGACGCGCAGTTCGAGCGCGGTGAGGCGCGGCGTGCCGTCGTTCGTGTCGTACGCGACGCGGTAATAGTCGCCGCGCTGCGCACTCGCGCGCAGCGCGACCTTGCCGGTGACGAGATCGCCGAGCTGGATGCGCACCTCGGGCGGCACGTCGAGCCGGTTCAGCGTATCGGACAGCGTGAGCTCGATGTCGCCCGCGCGCATCCCGTGCTGGTTTTCGGGCGGCGCGAGCTGGAACAGGCTCGCATAGCCGAGCATGTCGTTGCGGTGCGCGCTGAGCGGCGCGAACAGGCCCGGCTGCAGGCTACGGTCGTTGCGTTCGCCGTGTTCATTGCGCTCGCCGATCGTGCGGGCGAGCTCGCTCGTCACGAAATGCTGCGCGGTGGGAAACGGCGTGTCGGACAGCACGCGCTGCGGCAGCACGGCCGTGCCCGAGTCGACGGCGCCCGGCAGTTGCGACACGGCCGGCAGCGCGGCGGCCAGGCCGAGTGCGGCGAGGGCGCCGAGCACGGCGGCCGGCACGAGCGCGCGCACGATGCGCTGCGCGCGGCCGGGCGCGAAAACATCAGGGGTTGCGACAGGCTTGACCAAGGTGTCCACATCCAGGAAAGCGGTTCAAAGGGGTGTGGGCAGGGGCCGCGGCGGCACAACCGTCGAATGGCGACGGGGCGGGCGGCGGGCGTGCAACAAAACAGGCCCCGCCAGGGGCCTGTGTCGTTTCCGTTCGACCCAACGCGCGGGGCGGGCCCGCTTCGAACGGCGGCGTGTTTACCGGGTCGAACCCGGTTATCACGAAGACGCTAAAGAAAGATGACAGCGTCAGTCTACCGATGTTCCGCGAAACGTTAAAAATTTTAAAGGGGGTCAGCTCATTCGTTTCGCAGTGCGGTAAATCGGGTTAAATCAGAATTTGTTACGATAATTTTCGTCAGCCCGGCAATTTTTGCGCTCGGCCGTGCAACGCGGCGGACGTGCGGACGGCGTCGAAGCCGGCGTCGAGCATCGCTTCGGCGTCGTTCCACAGGTTGCCGCGCAGCCGGTTGGTCCAGATCATCGACGCGAACACGCCTTCGAGCAGCGACACGAGATAGACGGCCGCCAGGTGCACGTCGAGATCTGCGGCGAGTTCGCCTGCCGCGATCGCGCGGCGCAGCAGCGCCTTCGTGATCCGCAGCATCTGCAACTCGAGCAGCATGCGACGCCGTTGCAGCGCGCCGTTTTCCTCGCTCTGCTCGCACTTCGTATAGAGGATCACGAGCACGCGCTGCATCGGGCCCGGCTCGCCGCATTCCTGCAGATAGTGCGACGCGGCGCGCCGCAGCGTGGCGAGCGGCGGCAGGCCGTCGCCCGCGTCGAAGCCTTCCGACGTGCGCGCGAACGCGCGGTCGCACATCGCGAGACACACTTCCATCTTGTTGCGGTAGTGGCCGTAGACGGCGCCCCGCGACATTCCGGCGGCCTCGGCCAGGTCCGCCATCGCGGTTTGCGCGACGCCTTTCTCGAGCAGTACGAGCTCGGCGGCGTCGAGGATTCGGTGCTTGATGGCGAGCGATTCTTCCCGGGTCTTGCGGGCCATGTCGTGAGTTTCCTTACAATTCACTGTCGTTTTATTGAGACAGCGTGGCGGTCGGATCGAAACAGCGTTTATTTAATCAGTCGTGACTGATTATAATCGGCCACCCTGAGCCGCCGCATTTTATCGGCGGCGAACGATCCGAGGTCATACATGAATAACAATCGCTTCCTGTTGCGCCACCGGCTGGCGCCGTTCGCGCTGGCGGCCGTGCTGGTCGTGGCCGGGTGCGGAAAGGGCGACAAGGACGCCGCGCCGGAGACCGTGAAGCAGGCGACCGTCGTGACGGTACGCCCGACGGCCGTGCCGATGACCGTCGAATTGCCGGGCCGGCTCGACGCGTACCGGCAGGCGCAAGTGCGCGCGCGGGTCGCGGGCATCGTCACCGAGCGCACCTACGAGGAAGGCCAGGAAGTGAAGCAGGGCGCGGTGCTGTTCCGCATCGATCCCGCACCGCTGAAGGCCGCGCGCGACGCCGCGCAGGGTGCGCTCGCGAAGGCGCAGGCCGCCGCGCTCGCGGCGAGCGACAAGCGCCGCCGTTACGACGACCTGGTGCGCGACCGCGCGGTCAGCGAGCGCGACCATACCGAGGCCGTTGCCGACGACACGCAGGCGAAAGCCGGGGTTGTATCCGCGAAGGCCGAGCTCGCGCGCGCGCAGTTGCAGCTCGACTATGCGACCGTCACCGCGCCGATCGCGGGCCGCGCACGGCGCGCGCTCGTGACCGAGGGCGCGCTCGTCGGCCAGGACCAGGCGACGCCGCTCACGACCGTCGAGCAGCTCGATCCGATCTACGTGAACTTCTCGCAGCCGGCCGCCGACGTCGACGCGCTGCGCCGCGCGGTGCAGAGCGGGCGCGCGACCGGCATTGCGCAGCACGACATCGCGGTGACGCTGTTGCGCGCCGACGGCACCGCGTATCCGCTGAAGGGCAAGCTGCTGTTCAGCGATCTCGCGGTCGATCCGACCACCGACACCGTCGCGATGCGCGCGCTGTTCCCGAATCCCGAGCGCGAGCTGCTGCCGGGCGCGTATGTGCGGATCGCGCTCGACACGGCGGTCGACCAGCGGGCGATCCTCGTGCCGCGCGACGCGCTGCTGCGCACGACCGATCGCACGTCGGTGCGCGTCGTCGGCACGAACGGCAAGGTCAAGGACGTCGAGGTCGCGGCCGACCAGATGAGCGGCCATGACTGGCGCATCACGCGCGGCCTGACGGGCGGCGAGCGCGTGATCGTCGACAACGCCGCGCAGTTCGCGCCCGATACGGCCGTCAAGCCCGTCGAGAAGGCGCCGCCGTCGAAGGCGGCGCCGGCAGCGGCCGCTTCGCAGGCGGCCGCCCGTCAAACCTGACCGGTTCAAACCACCATGGCACGTTTCTTCATCGACCGCCCCGTCTTCGCGTGGGTGATCGCAATCTTCATCATGCTGGGCGGCGCGTTCGCGATCCGCGCGCTGCCCGTTGCGCAGTACCCGGACATCGCGCCGCCCGTCGTCAGCATCTATGCGACGTACCCGGGCGCGTCCGCGCAGGTCGTCGAGGAATCGGTGACCGCGCTGATCGAGCGCGAAATGAACGGCGCGCCGGGGCTGATGTATACGTCCGCGACGAGCAGCGCGGGGATGGCGTCGCTGTACCTGACGTTCAAGCAGGGCGTGAACGCCGATCTCGCGGCCGTCGAGGTGCAGAACCGGCTGAAGACGGTCGAGGCGCGCTTGCCCGAGCCCGTGCGCCGCAACGGCATCCAGGTCGAGAAGGCCGCCGACAACATCCAGTTCGTCGTGTCGCTGACGTCGGACGACGGCCGGATGACCGACGTGCAGCTCGGCGAATATGCGTCGGCGAACGTCGTGCAGGCGCTGCGCCGCGTCGACGGCGTCGGCAGGGTGCAGTTCTGGGGCGCCGAATATGCGATGCGGATCTGGCCCGACCCGGTGAAGATGGCCGGGCACGGCCTCACCGCGTCGGACATTGCATCGGCCGTGCGCGCGCACAACGCGCGCGTGACGATCGGCGACATCGGCCGCAGCGCGGTGCCGGCCAGTGCGCCGATCGCGGCGACGGTGTTCGCCGACGCGCCGCTGAAGACGCCGGCCGATTACGGCGCGATCGCGCTGCGCACGCAGGCCGACGGCTCCGCGCTGTACTTGCGCGACGTCGCACGCGTCGAGTTCGGCGGCAACGACTACAACTATCCGTCGTACGTGAACGGCAAGGTCGCGACCGGGATGGGCATCAAGCTCGCGCCCGGCTCGAACGCGGTGTCCACCGAGAAGCGCGTGCGCGCGGCGATGGACGAGCTGTCCGCATACTTCCCGCCGGGCGTGAAATACCAGATTCCGTACGAGACGTCGTCGTTCGTGCGCGTGTCGATGAACAAGGTCGTCACGACGCTGATCGAGGCCGGCGTGCTGGTGTTCCTCGTGATGTTCCTGTTCATGCAGAACCTGCGCGCGACGCTGATCCCGACGCTCGTCGTGCCGGTCGCGCTCGCGGGCACGTTCGGCGTGATGTATGCGGCCGGCTTCTCGATCAACGTGCTGACGATGTTCGGGATGGTGCTCGCGATCGGCATCCTCGTCGACGATGCGATCGTCGTGGTCGAGAACGTCGAGCGGCTGATGGTCGAGGAAGGGCTCGGCCCGTACGACGCGACCGTCAAGGCGATGACGCAGATCAGCGGTGCGATCGTCGGGATCACCGTGGTGCTGACGTCGGTGTTCTTGCCGATGGCGTTCTTCGGCGGCGCGGTGGGCAACATCTACCGGCAGTTCGCGCTGTCGCTCGCGGTGTCGATCGGTTTCTCGGCATTCCTCGCGCTGTCGCTGACGCCCGCGCTGTGCGCGACGCTGCTCAAGCCCGTGTCCGGCGACCATCACGAGAAGCGCGGCTTCTTCGGCTGGTTCAACCGCTTCGTCGCGCGTGCGACGCAGCGCTACGCGACGCGCGTCGGCGCGATGCTGAAGAAGCCGGTGCGCTGGCTCGTCGTGTACGGCGCGCTGACCGCGGCCGCGGCGCTGATGCTCACGCAACTGCCGACCGCGTTCCTGCCCGACGAGGACCAGGGCAACTTCATGGTGATGGTGATCCGGCCGCAGGGCACGCCGCTCGCGGAAACGATGCAGAGCGTGCGCGAGGTCGAGTCGTATATCCGCCACGACGAGCCGGCCGCGTATACGTTCGCGCTCGGCGGCTTCAACCTGTACGGCGAAGGGCCGAACGGCGGGATGATCTTCGTCTCGCTGAAGAACTGGAAGGAGCGCAAGGCCGCGCGCGATCACGTGCAGTCGATCGTCGCGCGCATCAACGAGCGCTTCGCGGGCACGCCGAACACGACGGTGTTCGCGATGAACTCGCCGGCGCTGCCCGATCTCGGCTCGTCGAGCGGCTTCGACTTCCGGCTGCAGAACCGCGGCGGGCTCGACTACGCGACGTTCAGCGCCGCGCGCGAGCAGCTGCTCGCGGCGGGCGGCAAGGACCGCGCGCTCACCGACCTGATGTTCGCGGGCACGCAGGACGCGCCGCAACTGAAGCTCGACATCGATCGCGCGAAGGCGTCGGCGCTCGGCGTGTCGATGGACGAGATCAACACGACGCTCGCGGTGATGTTCGGCTCGGACTATATCGGCGACTTCATGCACGGCACGCAGGTGCGGCGCGTGGTCGTGCAGGCCGACGGGCTGCACCGGCTCGATCCCGATGACGTGAAGAAGCTGCGCGTGCGCAACGCGCGCGGCGAGATGGTGCCGCTCGCGGCGTTCACGACGCTGCACTGGACGATGGGGCCGCCGCAGCTCACGCGCTACAACGGCTATCCGTCGTTCACGATCAACGGCTCGGCTGCGGCGGGCCACAGCAGCGGCGAGGCGATGGCCGCGATCGAGCGGATCGCCGCGAAGCTGCCGGCCGGCATCGGCTACGCGTGGTCGGGGCAGTCGTTCGAGGAGCGGCTGTCGGGCACGCAGGCGCCGATGCTGTTCGCGCTGTCGGTGCTGGTCGTGTTCCTCGCGCTCGCGGCGCTCTACGAGAGCTGGTCGATCCCGTTCGCGGTGATGCTGGTCGTCCCGCTCGGCGTGATCGGCGCGGTGCTCGGCGTCACGCTG
The DNA here is from genome assembly GCF_009362305.1 of Burkholderia sp. BE17. Taxonomy (NCBI): domain Bacteria; kingdom Pseudomonadati; phylum Pseudomonadota; class Betaproteobacteria; order Burkholderiales; family Burkholderiaceae; genus Burkholderia; species Burkholderia sp. BE17. The sequence goes on along the minus strand of NZ_WHNU01000052.1, from coordinate 16,574 downwards.
CGGATGATGCCGAACGACATCTATTTCAAGGTGGGACTGATCGCGACCATCGGGTTGTCCGCGAAGAACGCGATCCTGATCGTCGAAGTCGCGAAGGATCTGGTCGCGCAGCGCATGTCGCTCGTCGACGCCGCGCTCGAGGCCGCGCGCCTGCGGCTGCGGCCGATCGTGATGACGTCGCTCGCGTTCGGCGTCGGCGTGCTGCCGCTCGCGTTCGCGTCGGGCGCCGCGTCCGGCGCGCAGATGGCGATCGGCACCGGCGTGCTCGGCGGCGTGATCACGGCGACCGTGCTCGCGGTGTTCCTCGTCCCGCTGTTTTTCGTGATCGTCGGCCGCCTCTTCGACGTCGGCCCGCGCCGGCGCGGCGGCGCGCAACCGGCGACGATGGAGGGATCGCAATGATGTTTGCGCTGAATGCACGCGCCGTACTGCGGGCGCAGCTCGCGCTGGCCGCTACGCTCGCGCTCGCCGGCTGCTCGCTCGCGCCGCGCTACGAGCGGCCGGCGGCGCCGGTGCCGGCGACCTATGCGCCGGTTGACGGCAGCGCGGCGCCGGTTGCCGAATCGGCTGCGGCTGCGGCTGCGGCTGCGGCGTCCGATGCCGCGCTGCTCGACGACTGGCATGCGTATTTCACCGATCCGGCGCTGCAGGCGTGGATCGACGCGGCGCTCGCGAACAACCGCGACCTGCGGATCGCGGCCGGCCGGCTCGAGGAGGCACGCGCACTGTACGGCGTGCAGCGCGCGGACCTGATGCCGTCGGTCGATGCGAATCTCGGCTATGAACGCGCGCGCCAGTACGACCCGGTCGTGCGCCAAAGCGCGATCAGCGGGCTGTATCGCGCGGGCGTCGGCGTCAGCGCGTACGAGCTCGACCTGTTCGGCCGCGTGCGCAACCTGTCCGACGCGGCGCTCGCCGAATATTTCGCGACGGCCGACGCGCAGCGCACGGTTCGCATCGGCGTGATCGCCGAAGTGGCGGGGGCGTATGTATCGGAGCGCTCGCTGCACGAGCAGCTCGCGCTGGCGCAGCGCACGCTCGACGCGCGCGAGCGCATGGCTGCGCTCACGCAGCGCCGCTACGCGGCCGGCACGAGCGACGCGATCGAGCTGCGTTCGGCCGAGATGCTGGTGGCGTCCGCGCGTGCGTCGCAGGCCGCGCTGCAGCGCGAGCATGCGCAGGCCGTGCGGGCGCTGCAGTTGCTCGCGGGCGATTTCGCGCGCAACGTGCCCGGCGACGCGACCGCGCTCGACACGTTGTCGATCGCACCCGTGGCGCCCGGCGCACCGAGCGCGCTGCTCGAGCGGCGGCCGGACATCCGGCAGGCCGAGGCGCGGCTCAAGGCCGCGAACGCGCAGATCGGCGCCGCCCGTGCGGCGTTCTTCCCGCGCATCGCGCTGACGACCGACTACGGCTCGGTCAGCGACGCGTTCTCGAGCCTGTTCGCGGCCGGCACGAGCGTGTGGACGTTCGCGCCGCGCATCACGCTGCCGATCTTCGCGGGCGGACGCAATCGCGCGAATCTGGACGTCGCGAACGCGCGCAAGCACATCGCGGTCGCCGAATACGAGAAGGCGGTACAGATCGCGTTCCGCGAAGTGGCCGACGCGTTTGCCGCGCGCGACTGGATCGATCGCCAGCTTGCCGCGCAGCAGGACGTCTACACGGCCGACGGTGCGCGGCTGAAGCTCGCGGAGCGCCGTTATGCGGGCGGCGTCGCGACGTATCTCGAACTGCTCGACGCGCAGCGCAGCACGTACGAGTCGGGGCAGGAGCTGATCCGGCTCAAGCAGCTCAGGCTCGCGAACGTGATCGCGCTGTATCGCGCGCTCGGCGGCGGCTGGGCGCCGGCATCGGCGTCGGCCTCGGCGGAGGTCGCGGCTTCCGCATGATGCGCGTCGCCTGACGCCGCAGCGTGCCGGGCAACGAGACGGCGGCCGCACGATTCGACGTGCGGTCGCCGTTTCCCGTTTCGATCGACATCGTTGCCCGTTGTATTGCCGATCGCCATCGGCGATGCCTTCCGCTGTCGGGCAAGTCATCCGAGCCGTGTTTCATCCCCGGGCGGTGCGGAAGGGCATCTTCCGGAACGGCCCGCATCCGGTGACCGATCGTGTCGCCAGCCGGCGCAAACGTGCGCCGCGCATCTTCCTTTTTCAGCGCTTTCATTCAGGCCCGCATGTCGCGTTCCGACGGTCGCGCGAATGCCTGATTCTCGATCGGGAATTGACGGTCGGATTAATCCGTGTATTGGAATTAATAACGAAGACAAAAAGTCGCGGTGAAACGTTTGCATTCGCTTCGCAATCGTTTGCGCTCTAAATAGAGGTTGGCGAAGATCGCGGTTAATTTCCTGTCAGTTGAAAATGACTTGATATTGGCGTTGTCGAATGACAACGGTGGCGGCATTTGACAATGTTTTGTCCTTTTGGGATCGAATCTTGCGTGAGCCCGTACCAGATGGAGTTGGCGGGGGTGGGCTGATTATCAGCGAAAAATTTCGTTAATCTTCAATTGGTTCCGTGGAGCAAAAAAGGACTGCGTACGAAAATGGCGCGATTGAAAATCGTCGGGAAATAATTGGATTCAAGAGGCGTAAATCGAACATTGTCAGAGATATTTGACAATGATTTACAAAAAACTTTCATGATTATCTCGATAATGCCGCCTCGTGACGGACGGGAGCCAACCACGCGCTGCCTTTTGTATCCGCCACGTCGCCCATTCCCTTTGCAATTCTCACGGAAAACGTCATGAAAAAATCCCTCCTGACCGCTGTCGCACTCGCGGCCCTGTCGACCTCGGCCTTCGCAGCGGGCACCGGCACGATCAACTTCACGGGCGAGATCGTCGCGGGCGCGTGCGGCATCGATTCGGGCTCGGTCAACCAGACCGTGAATCTCGGCAAGGTGCCGACCAACGTGTTCAAGCAGGCCGGCGACAAGTCCACGCCGACCAACTTCGACATCAAGCTGACCGACTGCGACACGAGCATCGCGCAGAACGCGTACTTCACGTTCACGGGCACGTCGAGCGCGGGCCAGCCGAAGCTGCTCGCCACGATCGGTTCGGCAACCAACGTCGGCATCCGCCTGCAGGCCGCGTCGGGCGAATACCTCGACAACGGCGCCGAGCAGAAGGCCCCGACCGTGCTGCAAAACGGCACGAACATCGCCCGCTTCGCAGCGATGTACGAAGCGACGGCAGCCGGCGTGACGCCGGGTACCGCCGACGGCGTCGCGAACTTCACGGTCCGCTACCAGTAAGCCGCCATACCGGGGAAGGGTGCGCGCACCCTTCCTCGTTCATTTCCCCCCCGCTTTTTCTCTCCCTCGGACTTCCGGTAGCACCGCGTGCGAATCAGACATTCCTTCCTTTGCGTCTCCGTGCTGGTCGTCGGCAGCCAGGGCCATGCGACGGAATTCAATTCGTCGTTCCTCGACATCGACGGAACGAGCAATGTCGACCTGTCGCAGTTCTCGCAGGCCGACTTCACGCTGCCGGGCGAGTACATGCTCGACGTGCAGGTCAACGACCTGTTCTACGGGCTGCAGGCGATCGAGTTCATCGCCGTCGACGCGTCCGGCGCGGGCAAGCCGTGCCTGCGGCCGGAGCTCGTCGCGCAGTTCGGGCTGAAGCCGTCGCTCGCGAAGGACCTGCCACGCTTCCAGGGCGGGCGTTGCGTCGACCTCGGCGCGATCGAGGGGGCGACCGTGCGTTACCTGAAGAGCGACGGGCGGCTCAAGATCACGATTCCGCAGGCCGCGCTCGAATTCACCGATTCGACCTACCTGCCGCCGGAGCGCTGGTCCGAAGGGATCCCCGGCGCGATGCTCGACTATCGCGTGATCGCGAACACGAACCGCAACTTCGGTGCGGGCGGCGGGCAGACGAATTCGATCCAGGCCTACGGGACGATCGGCGCGAACTGGGATGCATGGCGCTTTCGCGGCGACTACCAGGCGCAGTCGAACGTGGGCAACACGGCGTACGCGGACCGCACGTTCCGCTTCAGCCGACTCTATGCATTTCGCGCGCTGCCGTCGATCCAGTCGACGGTGACGTTCGGCGACGACTACCTGAGCTCCGACATTTTCGATACGTTCGCGCTGACGGGCGCGTCGATCCGCAGCGACGACCGCATGCTGCCGCCTTCGCTGCGCGGTTATGCGCCGCTGATCGCGGGCGTCGCACGCACCAACGCGACCGTGACCGTGTCGCAGGCAGGCCGCGTGCTGTACGTGACGCGCGTGTCGCCGGGCGCGTTCGCACTGCAGAACATCAACACGAGCGTGCAGGGCACGCTCGACGTCGCGGTCGAGGAAGAGGACGGCAGCGTGCAGCGCTTCCAGGTGACGACGGCCGCCGTGCCGTTCCTCGCGCGCACCGGTCAGTTGCGCTACAAGGCCGCCGTCGGCAAGCCGCGCCTGTTCGGCGGCGCCGGCGTCACGCCGTTCTTCGGCTTCGGCGAAATCGCGTACGGCCTGCCGTTCGACGTCACCGTGTACGGCGGCTTCATCGCCGCATCGGGCTATACGTCGATCGCGCTCGGCGTCGGCCGCGATTTCGGCGCGTTCGGCGCGGTGTCGGCCGACGTCACGCATGCGCGGGCACGCCTGTGGTGGAACGGCGCGACGCGCAACGGCAACTCGTATCGCGTCAACTATTCGAAGCACTTCGACGGGCTCGATGCCGACGTGCGCTTCTTCGGCTACCGGTTTTCGGAGCGCGACTACACGAACTTCGCGCAGTTCACGGGCGACCCGACCGCGTACGGCCTTGCCAACAGCAAGCAGCGCTACTCGGCAACGATGTCGAAGCGCTTCGGCGACACGTCGACCTATTTCTCGTACGACCAGACGACCTACTGGGCGCGTTCGTCCGAGCAGCGCGTCGGCCTCACGCTGACGCGCGCGTTCTCGATCGGCGCGCTGCGCAACCTGAACGTCAGCGTGTCGGCGTTTCGCACGCAGAGCGCGGGCGCGAGCGGCAACCAGTTTTCGGTCACCGCGACGCTGCCGATCGGCGGCCGCCACACCGTCACGTCGAACCTGACGACGGGCAGCGGCAGCACGAGCGTGAACGCGGGCTACATCTACGACGATCCGGATGGCCGCACCTACCAGGTCAATGCGGGCGCGACCGACGGCCGCGCCTCGGCGAACGCGAGCTTCCGCCAGCGCTCGTCGGCGTACCAGCTCACGGCACAGGCGTCGACGCTCGCCAATGCGTATGCGGCCGCGTCGCTCGAGGTCGACGGTTCGTTCGTCGCGACGCAGTACGGCGTGTCCGCGCACGCGAACGGCAATGCGGGCGACACGAGGCTGCTGGTGTCGACCGACGGCGTGCCCGACGTGCCGCTGTCCGGCACGCTCACGCATACCGATTCGCGCGGCTATGCGGTGCTCGACGGCATCTCGCCGTACAACGTGTATGACGCGACCGTCAACGTCGAGAAGCTGCCGCTCGAAGTGCAGGTGACGAACCCGATCCAGCGGATGGTGCTGACCGACGGCGCGATCGGCTTCGTGAAGTTCTCCGCCGCGCGCGGCAGCAACCTGTACCTGACGCTGACCGACCCGGCCGGCAAGCCGCTGCCGTTCGGCGCGTCGGTGCAGGACGCGGCGAACGGCAAGGAACTCGGCATCGTCGGCGAGGGCGGCGCGGCGTTCCTGACGCAGGTTCAGCCGAAATCGTCGCTCGCGGTGCGCGCGGGAGAACGCACGCTCTGCACGGTCGATGCGCTGCCGAACCAGCTCCAACTCGAAGGCACGCCGATCCCGGTGACGTGCCAGACGCCCGGCGAGTCGCACGCAGCGGCCGCACGGGTCGAACGATGAATCCACGGATCCTGCGATGAAAAATTCTCTTTCCCTTTCCTTCCCGCGCCGCGCATCGTGCGCGCTCGCGACCGCAGGCGCGCTGCTCGCGGGCGCCGCGCATGCGGCGATCGTGCCGGACCGCACGCGCGTGATCTTCAACGAAGGCGAGCAGGCCGCGATCGTCACGATCACCAACAAGAGCACGACGTATCCGTATCTCGTGCAGTCGTGGCTCGAGGACGCGAACGGCAACAAGATCACGTCGCCGCTGATGGTCGTGCCGCCGCTGCAGCGGGTCGAGGCGAACGAGCGCAACGTGTTGCGGATCGCGAAGCTGCCGGGCACCGCGCTGCCGGCCGATCGCGAATCGGTGTTCTACCTGAACATCCGCGAAGTGCCGCCGAAGACCGATACGCCGAACACGCTGCAGATCGCGCTGCATACGCAGATGAAGCTGTTCTACCGGCCGAAGGCCGTGCAGCCCGCGCGCGACGAGGACTGGACGCTGCCGATGACGCTGCGCGTCGACGCGGTCGCGCACAAGCTGGTGTTCGACAACCCGACGCCTTACCACGTGACGGTGGTCGACGTGAGCTCGGGCGCGCAGAAGACGCCGGTGCCGATCGAGCCGGTGATGGTGAGCCCGATGAGCACGGCCGACGTGCCGTTCAAGGCCGCGACGCCGTCGACGCTGTTCGTCACGCATATCGACGATTACGGCGGCCAGGTGGCGGTCGAGTATGCGTGCGACGCGGGGGCTTGCAAGAGCGTGAAGAAATGAGCGGGGGAATGCGTCTTCGGGAAGCGCCGACGGCCTGGTTGCGCTGGATCGTACTCGTGCTGCTGATCGCGGCCGTGCAGCCCGCGTGGGCACTGCGCTGCCTGACCAACAGCGGCGCGACTTCGTTGACGGAGCCGATCGGCGGCGTTGCGTCGTATCCGACCGACGCGCCGGACGGCTACGTGATCTGGGTGTCGCCGGTGCGCACGACGTCGGGATATTGCTACAAGGACCTGGGTGACGACGGCAGCCTGAAGGTCGTCGACAACATTTATTTCTACGCGAATCCGAATCGCACGAACCCTGCCGCGTGGGGGCTCGAGATCGGCATCCGCTACAAGGGCGTCGACTATTTCGACAAGACCAGCAATCGCGGCGGCGGCGTGTTTACCGGGTATTCGGTGCCGCCGTGCAGCAGGTACGACTTCGACCGCGGGCGTTGCCAGCAGACGCGCATCAGCATCGACTACCAGGTCGTCGTGCGCAAGAAGGGCAACTGGGTCCAGCCGCCGAGCGATATCTACACGGTGTTCCAGTTCGATGGCGAGTTCGGGCTGAACGCGTACAACCCGAGCTTCCAGTACCGCCTGAGCGGCCTGCGCAACCTCAAGCCGACACCGTGTTTCGTCGACGTGCTCGTGACGCCCGAACCGGGCATCGTCAATTTCGGACAGGTGCAGGCGGTCGGCAACGGCTTCCTGCCGGCGGTGCCGCGCAAGCGATTCTCGTTGTCGCTGACCAAGAAATGCAACGTCGCGGTACGCGTCGACGGGTACTTCGAAACGAGCTATCCGGTTCGGAACGGTTTGCTGGTACCCGCGAAGGACAGCAATTTCGGTATCGGCATCGAAGACAGCCAGGGCAAGGCGATTCCGTTCAACCAACAGTTCACGCTGACGCAGTTTCCGTCCAACGTGATGAATCAGAGCGTGTTGATGGACGCGGTGCTGAAGTCGTTCGGGCCGCCGAAGATCGGGCGGTTCGATGCGACGGCGACGATTCGGCTGTTTATCTACTGATGCGGGTGGGGTGGACGCGGCTGCCACCCTTGCACGCGAGTCAGGAAAAAAGCGTCGGCTTGCCGGCGCTTTTCCACATCTGCTAAGCGACGCTTGTCGCACCCGGCGGCCCACTTTGGGGTGGTGATGATCGCATCGTACCGGCCCTTCAGGACCGAAAGCGCGTCGCACGATGCGAACCCCGTTCGCTCGAACAACGATCCCGTTTATTGTTCAGACAAATCCTGACAGCTGAAAGGGGCATTCGGTAATCGGATTGAGAATGATTTGCGTTTACGTTAAATTGCGCTATCTCGAAATCTGACGGAGCAGATCGATGGCCATGGCGGAAGTGCTCGACCGACCGGCGGCGGCAACGGCGAACCCGTTCCTCGGCAGTTATCCGGACCTGCCGCCGCGCGCCGCGCCGCGAGCGCGCCGTGCCGCCGAGCCCCGCGCGCAGGGCGCGCTGCTCGACGTGCTGATCTCGCATCGTTCGATGCTCGTCAATGTCGCGCGCGGCTTCGTCGGCTGTGCGAGCCGCGCCGAGGACGTCGTGCACGACGTATTCGTGAAGCTCGTCGAATTCCCGAACCAGGACGCGGTGCGCCAGCCGGTCGCGTACGTGACGCGGATGGTGCGCAATGCGTCGATCGACGCGTGCCGTCGGCAGAGCCTCGAAAACGTCTATCACACGGAAGAGGACGACGGCTTCGACGTGCCGTCGCCCGAGCCGACGCCGGAAGCCGCGCTGATGACGCGCGATACGCTGCGGCGCGTATGGGCCGCGCTCGACGACCTGCCGGCGCGCAGCCGCGCGGCCTTCGAGATGGTGCGGCTGCGCGAGGAGACGCTGCAGACCGCGGCGCGCGCGCTGAACGTATCGCAGACGCTCGTGCATTTCATGGTGCGCGACGCGGAGCGCCACTGCGCGGAATGCCTCGACGCATGCCATCGCGGCGTCGCGTGCCCGGTGTTCCTGGGCGGCCGCGCGCGGCGTCGGTAAAAAAACGCGCCGGCCAATCGTCTATCAGACAGGAGCGGCGCAATCCGCCGCTTCGCATCCTTCAACCGTCTCCCGCTTTTTTCCGATCATGACGCAAGCCACGACGCCTTCCGCCGACACCGACGATCTCGTCTACACGGTCGTCATCAACGACGAAGAACAGTATTCGATCTGGCCGACGTTCCGGCCCGTGCCGGCCGGCTGGCGCGAGGTCGGCGTGCGCGGCCCGAAGGCCGACTGTCTCGCGCACATCGAGGCCGTCTGGACCGACATGCGCCCCGCGAGCCTGCGCCGCGCGATGGACGGCGAGCGCGCGTCGCGCGCATCGTGACCCGCTGCGCCGTGATCCGGCGCGCCACCTGAAGAGGACGTTGCATGACCTTGCTTTCGTTGCCGACGCTCGACGACCTGCGTATCGAGCCGGGGCTGCCCACCGTCGTGTCGCCGCGCGGCAGCGACGGGATGTCGATCGACGAAGTCGCGCCGCTGGGGCGCGAGATCGCGGCCGACACGCTCGAACGGGCGGGCGGCGTGCTGTTCACGGGCTTTCACGTGCCGTCGATCGACGCGTTCCAGCAGTTCGCGGCATCGTTCGGCGATCCGCTGATCGGCTATGAATATGCGTCGACGCCGCGCAGCCAGGTCGAAGGCGCGGTCTACACGTCGACCGAATACCCGCCGCACCGCGCGATTCCGCTGCACAACGAGCAGTCGTATACGCGCGAATGGCCGCTGCGGATCTGGTTCCACTGCGCGCTCGCGGCGCCCAAGGGCGGCGCGACGCCGATCGCGGACAGCCGCGCCGTGTATCGCGCGCTCGATCCGGCGCTCGTCGCGCGTTTCGAGCGGCGCGAGCTGCTGTACGTGCGCAATTTCGGGCAGGGGCTCGACCTGCCGTGGCAGCAGTCGTTCGGCACCGACGAGCCGGCCGAGGTCGAACGGATGTGTGCGGCGCGCGGCATCGAATGCGCATGGCGCACCGACGACGACGGCGAACTGCTGCTGCGCACGCGTGAACGCTGCCAGGCCGTCGCGCGCCACCCGCGCACCGGCGATCGCGTGTGGTTCAACCAGGCGAACCTGTTCCACCTGTCCGCGCTCGACGACGACATGCAGGAAGCGCTCGTCGATGCGGTCGGGCTCGAGAACGTGCCGCGCAACGTGTATTACGGCGACGGCGAGCCGCTCGAGGCCGATGCGCTTGCCGAGATCCGCGGCGTGCTCGACCAGCAGCGCATCGTGTTCCCGTGGCGCACGGGCGACGTGCTGATGCTCGACAACATGCTGACCGCGCATGCGCGCGACCCGTTCGAGGGGCCGCGCAAGGTCGTCGTCGCGATGGCGCAGAGTTACGCGGTCCCGCGCGCGACCGAACGGAGGACCGATGACGCGTAGTACCGCCGCGCTTGCCGCGCGCGGGTTGACGGTGGGTTATCGCGACCATGTCGTGATCGACGGGCTGGACCTGTCGATCGCGGCCGGCCGCGTGACCGCGCTGTGCGGGCCGAACGGCTGCGGCAAGAGCACGCTGCTGCGCACGCTCGCGGGCCTGCAGCCCGCGCGTGCCGGCCATGTCGAAGTGAACGGCAAGCCGCTCGCGTCGTTTCGCCGTCGCGCGCTCGCGCGCGAGCTGACGATGCTCGCGCAGTTCAACCAGATTCCGTCGGGCCTGACGGTGCGCGAACTCGTCGCGTACGGGCGCTATGCGTACGGCGGCTTCCTGCGCGGGCTGTCGCGTGCCGACCATGCGGCGATCGACGAGGCGCTCGAGACGAGCGGCCTTGCCGACGACGCGGGTCGCGACGTCGGCGCGCTGTCGGGCGGCGAACGCCAGCGTGCGTGGATCGCGATGGCGCTCGCGCAGCAGGCGCCGGTCGTGCTGCTCGACGAGCCGACCACCTATCTCGACATCCATCACCAGCTCGACATCCTCGATGCACTGCGCGCGCTGAACCGCGTGCGCGGGCTGACGATCGTGTGGGTGCTGCACGACCTGAACCAGGCGGCCGCGTACAGCGACGAGATCGTGCTGATGCGCGCGGGCCGCCTCGTCGCGCAGGGCTCGCCCGATGCGATGCTCGATCCGGCGCGGCTGCGCGCGGCGTTCGGCGTCGAGATGCTGAAGCTCGCGCATCCGCAGACGGGCGCACCGATGTGCGTGCCGGCCTACGGGCCGTCCACATCCGACACACCGCAGGCGGCCAGCGTCTTCGATCGGGATCTCGCCATATGACGACGTTCGCGATGCGCAAGCGCCTCGCGGCGACGGGGAAGGGCGCGACGTCCGGCCGGGCCGGTACGATCGCGATCGGCCTCGTCGCGCTGATCGCGATACTTGCGGCGCTGCGCGTCGCACTCGATTTGCGCGTGTGGTGGGAAGCGGCGCCCGGCAGCGACGGCGCCGCGCTCGCGCATGTGTTCCTGTTCGACCTCAACCTGCCGCGTGTCGCGGCCGCGCTCGTCGCGGGCGGCTGTCTCGGCATCGCGGGTGCGCTGTTCCAGTCGCTCACGCGCAATCCGCTCGCGTCGCCCGATCTGCTCGGCGTGACCGGCGGCGCGCAACTCGGCCTGCTCGCGGCGATGCTCGTGCCGGCGCTGGCGGGCGTCGCATCGGTGCCGCTGCTGTTCGTGTGCGGGCTGGCCGCCGCTGCGGTCGCGATCGTCGCGGCCGGCGGCTGGCGCGCGACGCCGTTGCGGCTCGTGCTTGCGGGCAGCGTGTGCATGCTGCTGTTCGCGGCGCTGTCGACGCTCGTGCTCGCGTTCTTCGAGCAGAACATCGCAGGCGCCGCGCTGTGGACCAACGGCAGCCTTTACCAGCCGGGCGCAACGGGCCTCGCGCTCGCCGCGCGCTGGCTCGTCGTGCCGCTGGTCGCGCTGCCGTTCGTGATCCGGCCGCTGAATCCGCTCACGCTCGGCGACGATGCGGCGGCCGCGGCCGGCGTGCGCGTCGATGCGACGCGGCTCGCCGCGACGCTCGTCGCAGTCGCGTTCACGAGCGTGGCCGTCAGTATCGCGGGCCCGCTGTCGTATGTCGGCCTCGTCGCGCCGAACCTGCTGCGCCAGGTGCGCGGCGCGCGCGCGGCTCGGCTCGGCTTGCTGGTGCCGCTGTCGGCGCTCGCCGGTGGCGCGCTCGTGCTCGTCACCGACAGCGCGGTGCTCGCGTCGGGACTCGACGCGACACTGTCGACCGGCGTTGCGATCGCGCTGGTCGGCACGCCGCTGATGCTCGCGATGATCCGGCGCGGCGCCGCGTGGTCGGGCGTGCTGCACGCGGATGCCGAACGTGCGGCGGGCGGCGGCTCGACGCGGCTCGTCGGCTGGCTCGAACGGCTCGGCTGGCCGCTGCGCACGGCGCTGTTCGTCGTGGTCGGCGCGCTGGTGGTGTTGATCGGCGTATCGGTCGGCCCGGAGTGGCTGTCGCCCGCGCGCTGGTCCGCCGCGCTGTCCGGCCAGGATGCGCTCGCGCGGATGCTGATCGACCTGCGCATGCCGCGCCTGCTGTGCGCACTGCTCGCGGGCGCGCTGCTGGCCGTGAGCGGCGTCGCGATGCAGAGCGTCGTGCGCAATCCGCTCGCGGGCCCCGAAGTGCTCGGTGTCACGCAGGGCGCGGGGCTCGTCACGCTGTTCGCATTGTCGACGTGGCCGCTGATGGGCCATGTGACGCTCGCGGCGGCCGCGCTGATCGGCGGCGGACTGTCGCTCGCGATCACGCTCGCGCTGAATCACCGGCATCGTTATGCGCCGCTCGCGGTTGCGCTGACCGGTATCGTGATCGGCGCGCTGTGGACGACGCTCGCGCAATGGCTGATCACGCAGCAAAGCGTGCAGCCCGCGCGCTTCGTCGTATGGCTCGTGGGCGGCACCTATGGTCGCAGCTGGGGCGAGGTGTCGATGCTGCTGCCGTGGTGCGTGCTCGCGGTGCCCGTGTTCGCGTGGCTCGCGCGACCGCTCGACATGCTCGCGCTCGGCGACGACCAGGCGGCTGCGCTCGGCCTGCCGGTGGCCGCGCTGCGGCCGCTCGCGTTGACGATCGCGACGCTCGCCGCGTGCGCGGCCGTCGCGGCGGTCGGGCCGGTCGGCTTCATCGGGCTGATGGCGCCGCACGTCGCGACGATGCTCGGTGCGCGCCGGCATCGCACGCGGCTGTGGCTCGCGGCCGCGTGCGGCGCGCTGATCCTCGGCGTCGCGGATCTCGCGGCCCGCACGGTCGTCGCGCCGCGCGAAGTGCCGGCCGGCGTGCTGACCGCGCTGATCGGCGCGCCGTACCTGCTCGGGCTGCTGATCCTCGAGGGGCGCCGCGCCCGGCGCGCGGGGCGATGACGCCGTCGCTCGACGGCGTGCGCGCCACGCGCTTCTCGGCGTTCGCGCCCGAACCGTTCGCCGACCATCTCGACGTCGTCTGGCTCGGCATGCCCGACGACACGCACGCGCCGGGCCGCATCGTCGTGCCCGTCAGCGCATTGCCCGACCATCGCGACGCGGTGCTCGACGCGATGGTCCGCCATTACGGCGGCGATCCTGCACGGCATGCGCGCGCGCTGACGTCGCAATGGAGCAAATACTATTTCGGCCGTGCGGCGCCGGCCGGCGTCGTCGCCGCGCTGACGCTCGGCCGGCCGCTGGACATGACGCCCGAACGCACGTTCGTCGCGCTCGACGACGGGATGCCCGCCGCGCTGTATTTCGCGGCGGACGCGCTCGGCGCGCCGTGCGACGATCCCGCGCCGCGCTATGCGGGGCTCGTCGCGCATCTCGGCGCGGTGATCGACCTGCTCGCGGCGATGGGCCGTGTCACGCCGCGCGTGCTGTGGAGCAACGCGGGCAACCTGCTCGACTATCTGCTCGACACCTGCCGGTCGCTGCCTTGCTCGGCCGATCCCGTGCGCGACGCGGGCTGGCTGTTCGGCTCGACGTGCTTCGCGTGCGAACCGAATCCGCTGCGCATGCCGGTGCGCGATGCCGTGCCGCGCTCGCCGCTGCTGCCGACGCCGTTCCGCGCGCGCCGCGTGTGCTGCCTGCGCTACGAAATTCCTGGAGAAACGCAACTGTGTGGAAGCTGCCCCCTGCTATTGACGATGGACGACGCGGCGCTGGCCCGGCAGGACGCGATCCGGTGACGCATGCCGGTCGCCGGCACGCATTGGGCGCACTCGCCGCGCTCGGTGCCGCGTGCTGCGGCGTGTTTCCCGCGTCGGCCGGTGCGGTTGTCGTTGCCGGCGGCGGACCCGGCACGCCGGGCGCAGTATCGCTGACCGGCAACCCCGTCGTGTCGCAGGCGAGCGCGAAGATGCCCGCGCGGCCTCAGCGCGTGGTCGCGCTCGACTTCATGTTCGCGGAAAGCGTGATCGCGCTCGACCTCGTGCCGGTCGGGATGGCCGATACCGCGTTCTATCCGGGCTGGCTCGGCTACCGGAGCGGCCGGCTCGCGCACGTGACCGACATCGGCTCGCGGCAGGAGCCGGGGCTCGAGGCGATCGCCGCGGTCAAGCCCGATCTGATCATCGGCGTCGGCTTCCGGCATGCGCCGATCTTCGACGCGCTCGACCGGATCGCGCCGACGATCCTGTTCCAGTTCAGCCCGAATGTTTCCGAGGATGGCGTACCCGTCACGCAGCTCGACTGGATGCGGCAGATCTTCCGGACGATCGGTGCGGTGACGGGGCGCGACGCGCGCGCGCAGGCGGTCGATGCGCAACTCGACGCGGGGATCGCGCGCAATGCGGCACGGCTCGCGGCAGCGGGCAGAAAGGGCGAGCGCATCGCGCTGCTGCAGGATCTCGGCTTGCCCGACCGTTACTGGGCCTATACGGGCAACAGCACGTCGGCCGGCCTCGCGCGTGCGCTCGGCCTCGATCCGTGGCCGAAGAAACCGACGCGGGAAGGCACGCTGTACGTGACGTCGGCCGACCTGCTCACGCAGCGCGACCTGGCCGTGCTGTTCGTGACCGCGTCGGGGATGGATGTGCCGCTGTCGGCGAAACTCGACTCGCCGGTGTGGCGCTTCGTGCCCGCGCTGCGCGACCGCCGGATCGCGCTCGTCGAACGCAATATCTGGGGGTTCGGCGGGCCGATGTCGGCGCTGAAGCTGGCCGACGTGATGACCGATACGATGCTGAAGCTGCCGGCTGCGCGTTGAGCGCGCGGACGGTTGTCGCGCATGGATAACGCTGTCGTAACAGGCAGCGCGTTGTAATCGGCTTGACGGTCAATGCCCCGGCCTTTCCTTGTCGCCACTCTCCGGCAACATTCCCTTCCGAATCGAACATCGCCGACGCGCCTTCATTGCGGCGCATCGGCGATCCATCGATGAATGGCTTACGCGCTCAGCGCGTCGACACTATTCTGAGCACGCGAACGCGCTGGCATCGTGTCGCTGACGATGCGCCCGTTGTCGAGCTTCAGCAGCCGGTCGGCGAGATCGAAATAGCGGTCGTCGTGCGTGATCACGATCACGGCCTTGCCGCGCGCGCGCAGCTCGGGCAGCAGCTGTTCGTAGAACACGGCCTTGAACGACGGATCCTGGTCGGCCGCCCATTCGTCGAACAGGTAGAACGGCCGGTCTTCCAGATACGCGACGACGAGCGCGAGCCGCTTGCGTTGCCCGGTCGACAGCGCGCGGGTCGAGAACGCGCCGTCGACCACCTTCACCTTGTGGTCGAGCGCCAGCTTCGCGATGAGCGCATTCGCCCGCGCATCGGCCTGCGCGCGGGCCGGATCGTCGGGATCGACGATGCCGAGCAGCGCATCGAACAGGTGGAAATCGTTGAACACCGCGCTGAAGCGCTGCCGATACGCTGCCCGCTCGCGCCAGCCGATCGTGCGGCCGTCGACCTCGATCGTGCCTTCCTCGGGCTCGTAGAGCCCCGTCAGCACCTTCGCGAGCGTCGTCTTGCCGCTGCCGTTGCCGCCGACGATGAACACGAGCTCGCCCGGCTCGATCGTCAGGTCGATCGGCCCGATGCTGAACATCCGCTCGTCGCGCTCGTGGAAATACGCGTGCGTGACGCCGCGCAACGTGACGGCGCCGGCCGGCGGTACGTCCGGCGCGTCGGCGGCGGGCGGCACCGTGCGCAGCGCGCCGAACTCGGCCATCACGCCTTCGATGCGCGTGAGCGACACGCGTGCGGCGTTGACGGTCGGCAGGTTGTTCAGGAGTCCGTCGAGCGGCACGAGCATGAACAGGAACACGACGACGTAGCCGGCCGCCACACCCGGATCGGCATGCACGCCGAGCTGCGGCCAGAACGACGCCACGCCAAGAAATACATAGAACAGGAAGATGATCCAGCCGACGCCGACCGCGTACGCGCTGAACGCGCGGCGGCGGTGGTCGCGCACTTCGCCGATCGCGGCGCCGAGCTGGCCGTCGACGAACTGGCGTGCGCGCGCATCGTGCAGCTTCAGTTCCTTCGCGCCGGAAAACAGCGAGCCGAGATAACCGAACAGGCGGTCCTGCGCGTGGCCGGCCGCTTCGAGCGACGCGATCGCGCGGCGGTCGCCGGTGTGGTAACCGAGCGAGCCGGCGACGATCGCGGCCAGCGCCAGCATGCACACGGGCCACGACAGCCACGCGAGATAACCGAGGCAGCCGAACACGATCGAGCCGTGCATGACCAGGTTCGGCAGCGCGAAGAACAGCATCGACACGTTGGTCGCGTCGTCGGTCAGCACCGACTGCACGGGCGCCGCGCCGATCCGCTCGATGTCGCGCAGTTCGGCCGCGCCGACGCGCCGCGCGAGATGCGCGCGCAGCCGCGCCATCGTGTCCTGCGACAGGCGCGCGAACAGCGTGCCCGACACGATCCGCGTGACGAGCGCGATCACCGCGCACAGCGCGAAGCGCCACGCGAGCGACGCATCGGCCGCACCGGGTTGCGAGAGCGCGCGGTTCAGCGTCGCGACGAGCAGCACGCTCGCGACGCCGTTCAGCACGCACGCGGTAAGCGCCAGCGCGAGCGACGTACGGC
>NZ_WHNU01000051.1:0-70976 GCF_009362305.1 Burkholderia sp. BE17 | reverse complement strand
CGAACGCCGAACGCCGAACGCCGAACGCCGAACGCCGAACGCCAAACGCCAAACGCCAAACGCCAAACGCCGAACGCCGAACGCCGAACGCCCAACGCCCAACGCGCGGCCGGCTTATGCGGCCGGCGAAACCGTGCGCAGGAATGCCCGCACTGCCGGCGCTTTTTCGAACCGCCGGTGCGCGAGCGCGAGTTCCGACATGATCGGCTTGCCGGCGATCGGCCGGTACACGACGCCCGGCAACGACACGCAACCGGCCAGCGCATCGGGAATCACGGCGACCCAGCCGTTCACGGACACGCACGCGAGCACCGCGAGCAAGCCGCCCGGCCGTGCGGCGATCAGCGGCGCGAAACGGCCGCGGCGCGCGACTTCGAGCGTGCCGAGCTCCTGTTCCGGCACCGCGAAGCGCGCGTCGGCGAGGTCGGCCGCGCGCACGGCCGTCATCGACGCGTAGCGCGAATCGGCCGGCACGGCCGCGACGAACACGTCGCGCTGCAGCGTGACGATCCGCAGGCCGCCGGGCAGCGGCAGCGGCGGGCGCACGTACGCGAGATCGAGCCGGCCCGCGTCGAGCTGGTTCGCGACGTCGTCCATCGGCACTTCGCGCAGGTTCAGCTCGATGCGCGGGTGCGCGGCGCGGAACGCGCCGACCGTGCGCTGCAGCGTGCCCGAATAGACGGCGGACGATACGTAGCCGATCTCGATCCGGCCGAGTTCGCCGCGCTCGGCCAGCGCGGCGAGTTCGCGGCCGCGCTGCAGGTGCTCGAACGCGGCGCTCGCCTCGGCCAGATAGGCTTCGCCGGCCGCGCTCAGCGTGACCGCGCGGCGAGACCGGTGAAAGAGCCGCACGCCGAGCACGCGTTCGGCTTCCTGGATTTGCCGCGTGAGTGCGGGCGGCGCCATGTCGAGCGCATCGGCCGCGCGGGCGAAATGCAGGTGCTGCGCGACGCTCAGGAATGCGCGCACGTGACGGAATTCGAGCCGGTCCATGATTGCAATTTTCGTCAATAAAACAGTATGGGAGTGTCAATGACAGGCAATACCGGGCAAGCCTAGCATACGGCTCGTTCATCCTGCTTCGGAGTTGCCGATGTCCCAATCCTCCCCGGCGTCGCGCGCGGCCACCGCCCCGCACGCGGGCGCCCGCATGCCGGCCGCCGCGACGCTCGCCGTCGCATCGGCGACCTGTTCGCTGATCGTGCTCGACACGAACGTCGTCGCCGTGTCGCTGCCGAGCATCGCGCGCAGTTTTCATGCGAGCTTTGCCGATATCGAATGGGTCGTCAGCGCGTACATGACCGCGTTCGCCGCTTGTCTGCTGCCGGCCGGCGGGCTCGCCGACCGCTTCGGACGCAAGCGGATGCTCGGCGCGGGGCTTGCGCTCTTTTTCGTCGCGTCGCTCGGTTGCGGCGTCGCGCCGTCGGCCGGCTGGCTGATCGCCGCGCGCGCGCTGAAGGGCGGCGGTGCCGCGCTGCTGCTGACGGCCGCGCTCGCGGTGATCGCGAACCGCTTTCCGGATGGCCGCGAACGGGCGCGCGCGTGGGCGATCTGGGGGATGTGCATGGGGATCGCGACGGCGATCGCGCCGCTCGTCGGCGGCGCGATCACGCAATGGATCGGCTGGCGCTGGGTGTTCCTGTTGAACCTGCCGGTGTGTGCGCTGCTCGCGATTGGCGCGCGCGTCGCGATCGACGAATCGCGCGATCCGCACGCGAAACGCGTGGACGCTGCCGGCAGCCTGCTGTTCGGCGCGGCGCTCGCGTGCGCGATCGCGGCACTGATCGGCGCACCGTCGCACGGCTGGCTGTCGGCCGCGACGCTCGGCCGGCTCGCGCTCGCCGTCGCGCTGTTTGCCGCTTTCATCGGCGCCGAGCGCTGGCAGGCGCGGCCGATGATCGATCTCGCGCTGTTCCGCCAGCCGCGCTTCGTCGGCGCCGTGCTCGCGATGTTCGGCTATGCGGCGTGCGCACAGGTGATGATGACGTTCCTGCCGCTGTACCTGCAGAACGCGTTCGGGATGTCGGCGATCGACGCGGGCCTCGGGATGCTGCCGTTCGCGTTCGCGATGATCGCCGGGCCGTCGCTCGGCGCGTCGCTTGCCGCGCGCACATCGTCCGGCGGCGTGCTGGCGGGCGGGCTCGCGCTGATCGGCGCGGGCAACCTCGCGACCGCGGCGCTGACGGCCAGCGGCGACTACCGGCTCGTCGCGATCGGCATGTTCGTGACGGGCTGCGGCGCGGGGATCATGAACGGCGATACGCAGAAGGCGATCATGGCGTGCGTGCCGCCGGACCGCACGGGCATGGCGTCGGGCATCAGCACGACGACGCGCTTCTCGGCGATCGTGACGGCCGTCGGCGTGCTCGGCGCGGTGCTGGCGGCGAGTACGCACGCGCGGCTCGACCGCCTGTTGTCCGCCGCGCCGGGCCTGCGCGCGTTCGCCGACGCGCCGTTCATGTCGAGCCTGCTGGCCGGCGATCTTGCGCAGGCGCTCGACCGCGTGCCGCCGTCGGCCGTCGGCGCGCTCGCACAGGCGGCGCCCGTCGCGTTCGCGAGTGGGTTCGCCGATGCGCTCATCGTGAGCGGCGTGCTTGCGCTCGTTGTGTCCGTCGTTGCAGACAAGTTGCTTGCGCAACCGATGCGCGATGCGTAGCGGGGAGGTAGGCATGTTTGATGATCTCGCGCCACGGTTGACGCCACATACGGCGCGCGCGAGTTGGCCCGCGTCCGTGCAATTCGCGCTGGTCTTCTCCAGCGCCGCCTGCTGGCGCATTGCCTGTCGCGTATTGCCGTGCTGCTTCGCGTAGTCGATCTGCGTCTGCAGCGCGCGGATGCGCGTCGCGCAATCCCGCGGTTCAGTGCGATTTCGTCGTGTGGCGCTGATGACGCGCGGCGCGTGCGACGAGCGGCCGGTGCGAGGCGCTGCAGTGCATTGCCTTGCGTGCTCGCGGTGGACGCAGCGGCTCGGGCGCGGGCGTCGCCGGTACGGTTGCGGCCGCAACCGCCGCAACCGCCGGCAGCGCGGCCTCGGCGTCGAGCCAGCCGCGCGTCGCTTCGGCGATCAGCCCGCGCAGCCAGCGCACGCCTTCGACGCACGATCCCGATTCGTTCCACGTCATCCGGTACACGATATCCGGCGGTTCGACCGGTAGCGCGACCGCGGCGAGCGGCAGCAGCTTCGCATAGTGCCGCGCGAGCCGGTACGTGGTGGTCAGGATCATGTCGGAGCGCACGAGCGCATGCGCGGCGAGTTCGAAGTGCGGCAGCGTGACGACGATTCGCCGCTGCAGCCCCACATGATCGAGCTGCTGGTCGATCGCGCCGGACGCTTCGAGCCACGACGGCGTCGGACACAGCTGCGGCGCTGCCGCGAAATCCGCAGCCGTCATCGCGCCGCGCCGCGCTAACGGATGCGTCGCGCGCATCAGGCATACGACGCGATCGTCGAACAGGTCGTCCTGCCGAAACCGCGACGAGCGGGCCGGGCGATTGTCGATCACGACGTCGAGTTCGCCGTCGGCGAGTGCGCGCTCGTCGTCGAAACCGTCGCCGAGCGGATGGAACACGAGCTGCGCGTTCGGTGCGCGCTCGCGGAACAGCGCGACGAGCTTCGGCACGAACAGCACGTTCAGATAGTCGGGGCAGCCGATCCGGTAGGTGCGCACCGACGTGCGCGCGTCGAACGTCGGCTGCTGGATGCGGATGAAGTCGATCACGCGCAGCGCGTTGCGCAGCGGTTCGATCAGCCGCGCGCCGAACTCGGTCGGCACCATCCCGTAGCGGCTGCGCACGAGCAGCGGATCGCCGAGCAGCGTGCGCAGGCGCTTGAGCGCGGCGCTCGTCGCCGGCTGCGACATGTTCAGGCGCACGGCCGCACGCGACACGGTGCGCTCGGTCAGCAGCACGAGCAGGATGCGCATCAGCCGCGCATCGAGAACGTCGAGCACGTCCGTGGCGGCGGACGCGTCGCGGGGCAGGGCGTTCGGGTCTAGTGGGTCCCGCATGCCGATACGCCTCCCGGCGGCACTGAGCCCGAGCGCGACACTAAGCGCGACACCGAGCGCGACACCGAGCGCGACACCGAGCGCGACACCGAGCGCGACACCGAGCGCGACACCGAGCGCGACACCGAGCGCGACACCGAGCCCGACACCGAGCCCGACACCGAGCCCGACACCGAACCCGAACCCGAACCCGAACCCGAACCCGAACCCGACGCGACAGCCGGCCGGCGGCCCGTCATTTTGCGAAGGTTCCCGGCCAGCCGACGATCCGCTTTGGACGCGGCGGCGCATACGTGCGGGCCTTCGACGCCTTCAGTTTCAGGCGCACCAGCGACTCGGCGACCGCGGCCGATACGCCGTCGACCACCGGCACGCCCATGCATTCCTCGATCTGCCGGTCGAGGCCGGCCATTCCGCCGCAGCCGAGGCAGATCACTTCCGCGCGATCGTCTTTCACCGCGCGCTGCGCCTGACCGACGATCGACTCGATTGTGCGGGCCGGGTTCTCCTCGAGTTCGAGCACCGCAAGGCCGCTCGCGTGCACCGACGCGCAGCGCGCGTCGTGCACGAGGCCCGGGCGGTGAGTGGCTTCCAGTTGCACGCCGTTGTCTCCTTCCATGTGCGGGGCGCGAAACCGGCGGCGTGTACAGCGTATACACGCAGCGCCGGCCCGGCCGCCGTGGACGTTATGTCTCGGATTTGTTCGCGAGTATGGGTGGCCTGCGCACTGATGGGAAATTAAATATTCGGCTGAGCGTCATTTGAAAAATGAATGGGGCGCGTTCATCGTCGGCGGCCGGGCGCGGCATGCGAATTGCTCGCCAGCGGGCTCCATTCACATCGACATCAGCGGAGGTGTCATGCAGCGATATTCATTTCGTCATGTATCGCGAGCCGTCTTCGCCGGCATCCTGATCGCGGGCCTGGCGGCAGGTGCGGGTTGCCAGAAGAAGAGCGACAACGGCGGCGCGGCGAGTTCCGAATCGAGCGCAACGGGCGGGATGTCGGCCGCGCCGTCCGCCGCACCGTCGGGCATGCCGGGCAGCGCAGCGGCCGGAAGCGGCGCCGACAGCGGCGCGAGCATGCCGGGCGCGGCCTCCGCGCCGGGCGGCGCGAGCGGCGGCTGACTGGCCGGCTGGCCGGTCGGGCGGACGGCACGCACGCCGCGCGTGGGTGCGCCGTTCGCTTGTGGAGTGCCGTGCCGGCCGCGCACGTGCGCCCGGCGGCACGCGTGCGCGTGGTCGTGCGCATGAAAGATTTGCAAGGACCGTTGTAGCGATTCCCGGACCGGCAGCGACAGCTCGAGCCGGCGCACGCCGGCCGCCGCGACCGTTGGCAGCCCTTACTGCGGGCCCAGCTCCAGTGCCGACGTATCGGCATCGTTGCCCTGTGCAACGAGTACGTGAATGTCGTTCGGCGTCACGTCGCCGATCCCGCCCGACGGAATCGTCACGAGCAGCCAGTCGGCGTTGTTGTTGATGGTGACCGGCGCGGTCTTGAGGATCGGTGCTTTGCTGCCGGCCGTCGTGGCGATCACCTGGTAGCTGCCGCCATTGAGGTAGATCGAATCCTGCGTCGATGCCGGCACCGCGTTCTGGTAGGCCGCGCCTGCCAGCGTCGGGCTTTGCGCCGTGATGTCGGTGCCGGGCGGAACGACATATACGTCGACGTTCTGCGCGTTCGGCGACGCGTTGAAGCTGCGCACGCGTGCCTTGTCCGACAGCAGCCCCTTGTTGAATGGATCGTCGATCACGGAGATCGGCGACGACGTGCTCGGCAGCGCGATCGTCGTGTAGTGATGGCCGTTCGCCGCGCTGAACGATTGCGCGGCGACCGTCGTCGTCGTGCCCGAGACGTCGTAGCTGGCGTTCTGCGTGCCCGAGTCGATGTCGTGATAGCGCGTCACGCCCTTGTACGCGACGCTCGACTGGTCGATCTTCGCATTCAGGTAGTCGAGATTCGGCCCGGCCGGCACCGCATTGATGAAGCGCGCCTGCGGCTTCGAGATGCCGAGTTCGGTGCCGACGTCGTTGCCGTCGCCGCCGCATGCCGCGAGCACGGAAATGACGGAGCACAAGGCCACCAGTGTTCGTATCGATTTCATGTCGTCCTCTCGTTCAGGGAACCTGCAGGCGATGCGGGACCGCCGCGCGAAGGATCGCGCGGTGCGCAGCGCCGGTTGCGGGAAGGATGCCGGCCGCCGGGGAGGCGGGCGCGTGGATGGCGCAAGCAGTGTGCCTGCGCGGCGGATGACGACGAATGAAGGCGGGAGGCGCGCACGCGCCGGGGTGGCGGCGTGCGCGATGCAAAGCAGAGGCGTGGGGCGGGCCGCGCGACGGGCGCGGTTGTAAAAAGGACAGCGTCGCGGCGGGCGACGCGATGCGTCAGCGGTTCACGAGCCTGGCCGGATACGCGAGCGCGAGTGCGCAGCCGACCAGCATGCATGCGGCGAAGCCGTACAGGCCCGCACTTTGCGAATGAAACGTGTCGCGCAGCCAGCCGATGAAGTAGGTGCTGCCGAACCCGCCGAGGTTCGCGATCGAGCACGCGAACGCGATCCCGCCGGCCGCGGCCGAGCCCTTCAGGAACGTCGAAGGCAAGGCCCAGACGACCGGCATCGCGGCGGCCGCGCCCGCGTTGATCAGCGAGAACAGCAGTACCGTCCCGAGCGTGCCATGCGGCGACGAGGCCGCGATCGCCAGCGCGACGGCCGACACCATGAACGGCACGACGATATGCCAGCGGCGTTCGTGTGCGCGATCCGAGCTCGCGCCGCAATACAGCGTGGCGAGCACGGCCGCGGCATTCGGGATCACCATCAGCCAGCCGATGTGATACGCGTCCTTCACACCGGTGTCGCGCAGGATCGTCGGCAGCCAGAAGCTCACCGCATACAGGCCGAGCAGCACGCACAGGTCGATCAGGCCGAGCGCCCACACCTTCGGGTCGGAGAAGGCCTTGCCGAGCGCGTGGCTCTTGTTGCCGGACGGATCGGCGTCGAGATTCGCGCGCAGCGCCCGCTTTTCGTCGGCGTTCAGCCATTGCGCGGATTCGATGCCGTTGGGCAGCCAGCGCAGCACCGCGAAACCGAGCAGCACCGACGGCAGCGCTTCGAGCAGGAACAGCCACTGCCAGCCGCCGAGCCCGTGCGCGCCGTCGAACGCGCGCATGATCCAGCCGGAGATCGGGCTGCCGATCATGCTCGACAGCGGCAGGCCGACCATGAACAGCGCGACGATCCGCGCGCGGCGCGCATCGGGATACCACTGCGTCAGGTACAGCAGCACGCCCGGCAGGAAGCCGGCTTCGGCGGCGCCGAGCAGGAAGCGCACGATGTAGAACTGCATCGGCGTGTGCACGAACATCGTCGCACCCGACAGCAGGCCCCACGTGATCATGATCCGCGCGATCCACAGCTTCGCGCCGACGCGCTGCAACACCAGGTTGCTTGGGACTTCGAACAGGATGTAACCGGCGAAGAACAGGCCGGCGCCGAGCCCGTACACGGTATCGCTGAACTTCAGCGCGTCGAGCATCTGGAGTTTCGCGAGCCCGATGTTGATGCGGTCGAGATAGGCCGCGAAGTAGCACAGGCAGAAGAGGGTGATCAGGCGCAGCGTGACCTTGCGATAGAGATTGCCGTGCAGCGCGTCGTCGGGGGAAACGGCGGCGCTCGGGTGTGCGGTAGACATGGGATTGCCCCTGTTCGAGTGTGTCGGATGAATGGGTGGCCGATCGACGCGGGCGGACGTTCCGCCGCGCACTGGAGTCTGTATATCACGGCAATTAAATAGCGTACACACTAGAAAATACCGAATCGCACAGGCATGAATCAGGCCGCCTGGAGGCAAGCGTTTTGGCGAGAAAAACCGTGCTTTCAACGAGGTTTTGTATGACCGAAAACGCGCGTTGAAATGATCGGGGAATATGCATGAACATGCACAAATTTCGTGCGTATGCGCTCAAAATTGGAGTGTGTGCGCGAAAGCTCGCCGCAGTGCGCAAACACGCGTGCGGCAGCCGGTTCGAACGCTCGGGGCCGGCCGTCTCGGCGACGGCGCCGGCAGGCGATCGGCCGCTGTCGGGCGATCGTCAGGTGCGATGGGTGCCGGGTGCCGCGAATCGTGATGCACCGCAATGAAGCGGCGGCCCGGCCGCCGGTTGCGCCGAATTGAGGGTGTACACTGCTTGTCTTTCATCTACATGCGGCACGGGCCTGCACTTTCATGGCGTCTTCGAAGGATTCCTACGACTTTCACGACCAGGTTGGGCACCTGCTGCGCCGCGCGTATCAGCGGCACGTGTCGATCTTCCAGGAAGCGATCCCCGATTCGGATCTCACGGCCGCGCAGTTCGTGACGCTGTGCGCGGTCAAGGAACGCCAGGCGTGCTCGCTGAACGACATCGTCAAGGCGACCGCGATCGACCAGGCGACGATTCGCGGCGTCGTCGAGCGCCTGAAGACGCGCGCGCTGATCGAGGTGTTGCCCGACCCGAACGACGGCCGCAAGCTGATCGTGCGCGCAACCGCGACCGGCCTCGCGCTGATCGACCGCACGGTGCCGTTCGCACGGCAGGTGACCGAGCGCACGTACGGCACGCTCAATCCGGGCGAGCGGGTCGCGCTGCAGTTCCTGCTGCGCAAGATGATGGAAGAAGACGGCGAAGCGTGATGCGTACGCGGGGCGCCGGCCGGGCCTACGCCGCGCCGGTGGTTGCGATTGCGGCCGCTTCGTCGGCGCTCATCAGCCGGCCGGCCTCGCGGAGCGTGGCGCGGACCGCTTCGGGCGTAAACGGCGGCGCGTAGAACCGCACGCCGGTCGCATCGAACAACGCGTTCGCGACCGCGGCCGGGCCCGGCACCGACGCCGATTCGCCAGCGCCGAGCGGCGGTTCGCCTTGCTGCGGCATCAGCACGACATCGACGTCCGGCACTTCCGCGAATGTCAGGATCGGATAGCTCGCCCATTCGCGCGACGCGACCTTGCCGTCCGCGAACCGCACGCGCTCCTTCAGCGTGCGGCTCAGTACCTGGATCACGTTGCCGTGGATCTGGTGGCGCACGCCATCCGGGTTGATCATCGTGCCGGTGTCCTGACCGACCGTCACGCGTTCGATGCGAATCTCGCCCGACACGCGATCGACGCTCAGGTCGACGATCCATGCCGACCACGCCGCGCCGAAACCGGGGAAGCGGCTGTGCACGTAGCGCGCATACGCGACGCCGCGACCGCGCGCGAGCCGCGATCCGTCGTGTTCGCGTTCGCGATGCGGGTGCGTCGGGCGCGGCGTCCAGCCCGCGCGATCGGCCACGGCCTGCAGCAGTTCGGTCGCGCGCGTGTCCTGCAGGTGGCGCAGCCGGAACGCGAGCGGATCGACGCCGGTCAGCGCCGCGCATTCGTCGACGAACGCATCGTGCGCGAACGAGTTCGGCAGCGCCGATACGCCGCGCAGCCACGCCGCGCGCACGAGCGGCGCGAGATCCTCGCAGACGAAGCGGCGATGGGGGCTTGCGTATGGCGACACGGCCGTGCGATCGCCCATTTCGAACACGCGCGGCTCGGGCGCGATCGTGCCGGTCAGCAATGCCGCGAGCAGCGGCGCGTCGTTCGACGGATAGCGTGTCGTGAAGTCGTAACCGAGCAGGCTGCCGTCGCGGGTGACGGTGCCGGTTACCTGCATCGACTGGCCGGCGCCTTTCGGTTCCCACAGATGCTCGTCCGCACGCGACAGTTGCACGCGCACCGGTCGGCCGACCGCGCGCGACAGCAGCAGCGCGTCGCCGCACACGTCGTCCGCGCCGTTGCGGCCGTAGCAGCCGGCCGCCTCCATCCGCACGACATCGAAATCGGCTTCGTCGCGCGCGACGAGCGTCGCGAGGTCGTAGCGCAGCGACACCGGATTCTGCGTGCCGGACCACACGGTGATCCGGCCGTTGCCCGGTTCCCGGTAGTCGGCGAGCGCGCATGACGGGCCGATCGAGCCGTGCATCTGGAACGGCCACGCATACGTGCGCGACAGCGTGATCGTGTCGGGCGACGCGCGCGCCGCGTCGACGTCGCCTTCGTCGAGCAGCACGCGGCGCTTGGCCGGTGCGGCGGCGATCGCGGCGGCCGGCTCGTCGAGCGGCGGCAGCGCGGCATGCGGCCGCCACGTCACGCGCAACTGACGCGCCGCGCGGATCGCATGTTCCTCGCGTTCGGCGACGACGCCGACGAAATCGCCGATCGCGACGACGGCCACCAGCCCCGGCACGTCGGCGACCGACGCGCGATCGACGTCGACGAGCGACGTGCCGACGAACGGCCCGCTGTCGTGGCCCGCATACGGCGGCCGCACGACGCGGCCATGCAGCATGCCCGGCACGCGCATGTCGTGCACGAACGTGAGCTGGCCGGTCGCTTTCGCGGGCAGGTCGACGCGCGGCGCCGACTTGCCGACGATCCGGTACAGCGCGGGATCCTTCGTGCGGGTGTTCAGGTCCAGCGTCAGCGCGATGCGATGCGCGGCGACAAGCGCCGCGAACGTCGCCGTTCGCCCGTCCGCCGAAATGGTCCCGTCGTCGATGGTCAATCGCTCGACGTCGACGCCGAACCGCTCGGCGGCGAGCGCCAGCAGCGCGTGGCGCGCCTGCGCGGCCGCGCAGCGCAGCGGCGTCGCGGAAATCTGGATCGTTGCGCTCGCGATGGTCGGGCCCTGGTTCGGCGTCGCGGCCGTGTCGCCGAGCACCATCGTCACGCGCGTGGCCGGCACGTCGAGTTCCTCGGCGACGATCTGCGCGAGCGACGTGCGGATGCCGGTGCCGAGATCGACGTGTCCGTTGAACGCGAGGATGCGGCCGTCGTCGAGAATCGCGACGAAGACTTCAGGCAATGCCGGCACGTAGGACGACAGGCTGCCCGGCTGGCCGGGCGCCGGCTTGGGCGGAGGCGCGGGCGGCCGGATCACGGTCAGGCAGCCGTCGCGCACGAGCAATTCGGAACGGTTCACGGGGGAGGTGTCCTGTCGGGAGCGGCGCGGCCGGCGACCGGTTGCGTCGGAGAGGGTTCGGGCGGCGCGCGTCAGGCCAATCTAGGCCGCCAAAAGCGCAGCGTCAATCGCGGGCGACGCATGCGCCGCCCGCGATCCGTCGCGACTCAGCGCGCGTGTGCGTGCATGGCATCGATCGCCGCGATCGCGTCGTCGAGCGGCATCACGGCCGCATATTTCTGCTGCATGTCGAACAGGTTCGCGTCGTGCGGCGCGATCGCGCGATCGCCGACGCAATCGGCGAGCACGAGCGGGCGGAACCCGTGCGACATCGCATCGACCACGCTCGCGCGCACGCAGCCGCTCGTCACGGCGCCGGCGACGAGCAGCGTCTGCACCGCGCGCTGCGCGAGCCAGGGGCTGAGCTGCGTGCCGAAGAATGCCGACGGCACGGTCTTGCGCACGACGAGTTCGCCGGCCGCGGGCGTGAGCTCGGGCACGATCGCGCTGTTCGGATGATGCTCGGTCAGCGTCGCCATGCCGGGCACCTTCAGCGAGAACACGTTGTCGTCGCTGCCGTCTTCCGCGTACACGATGCGGCTGTGCGCGACCGGCCAGCCGCGTTCGCGCGCCAGCGCGAGCGCGCGCGTCGTGCGTGCGATCGCCGGCGCGATGTTGCCGCCGCCGAACGTCGCGGGATCGGCGAAGCCGACCACGAAGTCGACGATCAGCAGGCCGATGTTGCCGTGCGGCGGCAGCGGCGTGCCGAAACCCTGCTGGCGGTAGACGTTCGCTTCGGCGTGGTGGGAAAGGTCGTTCATGGTGTCGGGCGCTCGTCGGTCACGCGGGTTGATCGGTCACGCGGCCGTCGCGCACGACGGTTTCGCCGTCGAGCTCGACCGTGCAGCGGCGCAGCGGGATGTCGATGTGGCAGGTGGTCGTGCGGTTGCCGCCGCCTTCGTTGTTCGGGCCGAGCGAGAACAGGAAGTTGCCCTCGAACGCGCGCGCGTCCATCCCGATCGTCGCCTCGCGGTCGTACAGCCCGAGCGTCGACCAGCGCGCGCGCGGCTGTAGCCCCCAGCCGATATGCGAGATCGCATAGCCCTCGGGGTCCGCGAAGGTTTCCATATAGTCGCGCAGCAGGTCGGCATCGACGCCGCCTTCGATGCGCGTCGCATAACCGCCTTCGACGGTCAGCGCGATCGGCTCGCTCACGTAGTGCTTCTGCGGCAGCAGGATGTCGCCGCGATCGATCACGATCGTGCCGCGTGCGGTGCGGTCGTTCGGATAGGTCAGCGCGAAACCGCTCGGCCAGTGATCCCAGCGGCCGGGCGCGTCGACGAAGCCGTATTCGGCGGTCGGCGGGAAGTCGCCGAGCGGGCAGGTGAGCGCGGTGCCGGCCGCCGACGTCACGCGCATCTCGCGGGCGGCGGCGATCCGCTTCGCCGCGGCGAGCACGCGCGTGCGGTCGGCCAGCGTCGGCACCATCCGCACGAGCACTTCGGGCGGCTCGACCGCGAGCAGGATCTTCGTGCCGGATTTCAGGATCTCGTGCTGTTCGGGCGAGAACAGCAGCGTCATCAGGTCGAGCACGAGGTCGCTCTCGCGCAGCGCGGCGATCGCGGCCTTGTTGCCGGTCAACGGCGTCGTGCCGAGATACGCGAGCGGGTCGCGGCTGAACGCTTTCTCGCCGTTCACCGGCGGCAGGTCGAGCCGGTTGACGATCGCGCCCATCGATTGCGTCGCGATCAGCGCGCACGACAGCGTCTGGGGATGGGTGGCCGCGCTCGTCAGGATCGTGACGGTCTGGCCCGGTTCGAGGCGCGACAGCGTGAGCACCTGCTTCCACGCGTCGATCAGTTGGGTGTCGCTGACTGGCATCGTCGGCTCCGGTAAGGGCGTGAGGGAAAGGGGCGGGCGCCGAGCGATCAGGCCGCGAGCGGCGCGCCGAGGAAGCCGCCGAACGCCGCGTAGAAGCCCGGCGCGTTGTCCCACGGGATCATGTGGCCGGCATCGGGCACGCGCACGTGTTGCATCGACGGCGTCGCGCGCTGCAGTTCCGCGACGTCGTCGTCGCGCACCACGTCGCCGCGTTCGGCCGTGATCAGCAGCGATGGCACGGCCAGTTGCGCGGCGTCCGCGTGGAAATCGTCGGTATGGAATCCTTCATAGCTCGCGCGCACCGCGCGCTCGTCGCAGGTATGCAGCCACTCGGCGCGCAACTGCAGTTCGGCATCGGTCCAGGTCGGGCAGAACGCGCGCATGCCTTCGGCGTCGGTGCCGGCGCGCGCGAGCGCCATCGAGTCGATGTACCACGGCAGCTTGCCTGGATAGTCGCGGCGGTTCGGGCCCGACACGGGTGGATCGACGAGCACGACCGATGCGAGCCCGCGGATGCCGCGCCGCGCCGCGCGCGCGGCGATCCGCGCGCCCATCGAATGGCCGACGAGGCTGGTGCGCGGCAGGCCGAGCGCGGCGACGAGCGCCGCGACGTCGTCGGCCTGTGCATCGAGGCTGTAGTCGAGCGACGGCGATGCTTCCGACAACCCGCGGCCGCGCACGTCGAGCACATAGGTGTCGAACGCCGCGCCGAAGGTTTCACCGACGAAGCCCCACGTGATCGCGGGGCTCGTGATGCCGGGAATCAGCACGATCGCAGGGCGCGATGCGCGCGCGCCGGTCGCGCCGCCGTAGCGCAGGTAGTGCTGGCGGATGCCGTTCGCGCGGATGTTCGCGCCATACAGGAAAGTCGAGGGCATGAATGGACTCCGTCGGAAGGGCGGCGTTCAGTACGCGCCGGACAGCAGCGCGCCGGCGCCGGGCACGACCGGCTCGAGGTCGAGCTCGCGCAGCATCGCGTAGGTGGTTGCGATCGCGGCCGTGATCACCGGCTTGCCCGTCATCGCCTCGACCTTCGCGACGGCCGGCAGCGACGGCATCTGCACGCACGCGGACAGCACGATCGCGTCGGCGTCCTGGTACGGCAGTGTCTTCACGATGTCGGGCAGGCGTGCCGGATCGTGGCGGCCGACGTCGAGGTTGTCGGGAATTTCCAGCGCGCGGTAGCCGAGCACGTCGAAGCCTTCGTTGCGGATGTAGTCGACCACGAGCTCGGTGAGCGGCTTCATATACGGCGCGACGACGACGATGCGCTTCGCGCCGATCACCTTCAGCGCGTCGACGAGCGCACCGGCGCTCGTCAGCACGGGCGCCTGCGCGCCGTTGTCGGCGGTGTGCTTGGTCAGTCGCGCCTGCGACACGCGGTGGTAGCCGTGCCCCATCGCCATGATCGCGACCAGGCACGCATAGCCGAGCACGTCGACGCGCGCGTCGCTCAGTTCGAGCGCGCAGCGGTCGGATTCGGCATCCATCGCCGCCAGTTCCTCCTTGACGACCTTCTTCATCCGCATCCGGCTCGAGTGATACGTGAAGCGCTCGGGGCGGATCGTTTCGCGCAACCGCAGCATCGCGGGAATCTCGGTTTCCATCGTCGTGTTGGAACTCGGCACGATCTGGCCGATGCGGTAGGTCTTGCTCATGACGGGAGGCTCCGTGTCGGTAAGGGTGAGGCGGCACGCTGGCGCGGGATCGCCGGATTTCGAGCAAAGTCTAGTGTGTACATTTGAAAATGGCAATGGATCAAAATGATGTCCATCGCACGAAGATCGTTTGCGTGTATGGAGTTTGGAGGAATTATTGGTGTTTTCCCGAATGGGAGTGAAACGAACAATAATCCGCTTGTCCTGAATAAATTGAGTGTGTACGCTACATAAACGCCATTCAATCCGCCCGTTCTCGCGCCGCGTTCGGCAACGGGCCCACGATCAGGAGATCCGCATGAGCACACCCCGTATCGCAATCATCGGCGCCGGTCTCGGCGGCACGGCCGCCGCGGCGCTGCTTCAGCGCGGCGGCTACGACGTCGCGCTGTACGAGCAGGCGCCGGCGTTCTCGCGCCTCGGCGCGGGCATCCATCTCGGCCCGAACGTGATGAAGATCATGCGGCGCATCGGCTGCGAGGACGCGCTGAACACGATGGGTTCGCATCCGGATTTCTGGTACAGCCGCGACTGGCAGACGGCCGACGTGCTCGCGCAGATCCCGCTCGGCGATTACGCGCGCAAGACCTACGGCGCGAGCTACCTGACCGTGCATCGCGGCGACTTCCACGCATTGATGACGCAGGCGGTGACGCCCGGCACGATCCGTTTCGGCAAGCGGCTCGCGGCAGTGGAGGACACCGGTGACGCGGTGCGGCTGACGTTCGCCGACGGCAGCGTCGAGACGGCCGACATCGTGATCGGCGCGGACGGCGTGAATTCGCGGATCCGCGAGCACCTGCTCGGCGCGGAACCGCCGCGCTACACGGGTTATGTCGCGCACCGCGCGGTGTTCCCGGCATCGCTGCTCGGCAACAAGCCGTACGACATGTGCGTGAAGTGGTGGTCGGAGGATCGCCACATGATGGTCTATTACGTGACCGAGAAGCGTGATGAGTATTACTACGTGACCGGCGTGCCGCAGGCCGAATGGCCCGAAGGTGTGTCGATGGTCGACAGCAGCCGCGACGAGATGCGCGACGCATTCGCGGGTTTCCATGCCGATATCCAGCACCTGATCGACGTGTCGCCGTCGATCACCAAGTGGCCGCTGCTCGAACGCGATCCGCTGCCGCTGTGGAGCCGTGGCCGGCTCGTGCTGCTCGGCGACGCATGCCATCCGATGAAGCCGCACATGGCGCAGGGCGCGGCGATGGCCATCGAGGATGCGGCGATGCTCGCGCGCTGTCTCGACGAAGTCGGCATCGGCGACTACGCGGGCGCGTTCGCGCTGTACGAGGCGAATCGCGCGGCGCGCGCGTCGAAGGTGCAGCTCGTGTCGCACAACAACACGTGGCTGCGCACGAACGAGGATCCGTCGTGGGTGTTCGGCTACGACGTGTTCGACGTGCCGCTCGTCTCGCCGTCGCGCAACAACGTGGCGGCCGCGGCCTGACGCGCACGCGATTCCCGCGCCGGCCGGCGCTTCGCCGTCGCGGGGATCGATGCGCCGGTCCGCGTGTTTTTCGGCGTGTTATATGTCATGCGCGCGGCGGCGGGTGCCGGCCGGCGGCAGTGCCCGCCGCCGGCCGGCCCTCGAACCGCACGCCGCATTTCGGATCCATTCATGTCCCATCCCGCTTCTCCGTCGCGGCCGCTGGCGTTTCGCGTGAACGGCACGCCGCACACCTTCGACGAGGCCGCGCCCGACGCGCCGCTGCTGCTGGTCCTGCGCAACGACTGCGCGCTCAACGGCCCGAAATACGGCTGCGGGCTCGGGCAGTGCGGCGCGTGCACGGTGCTCGTCGACGGGCAGGCGACGCGTTCGTGCGTCGTGCCGGCCGCGGCCGCGAGCGGGCGCGACGTCACGACGCTGGAAGGGCTCGGGTCGCGCGATGCGCCGCATCCGATCCAGCGCGCGTTCATCGACGAGCAGGCCGCGCAATGCGGTTATTGCCTGAACGGGATGATCATGAGCACGAAGGCGCTGCTCGACCGCAACCCCGCGCCGGACGACGCGGCGATCCGCGATGCGCTGCGTTTCAACCTGTGCCGCTGCGGCACGCACCTGGAGATCATCCGGGCCGTGCATCGTGCCGCGCGCTATCTGCGGGACGGCGATGAAGCATGACCTGAGCCCGCCGGTCGAGCAGGAGCGCGTGGCGACGCACGAGCCGCGCGACGAAGGCACCGCCGACGTACCGAATACGCATCACGCACGCTACGAATGGCCGATCGGCGATATGCGCACGCACGCATCGTTCGATATCGAAACGCGGACCGCGCGCGACGGGCGGATGACGAACTGGCGCTATCGCGCGCAGGCAGCTAGCGTGATAACGGACGATCTTCGCGGTTCGACGATCGAGGGTAAGGATTCCGGCCTCGCATCGCCGTTCGTCTACCGCCACGCGCAGACGTCGATCGAACTGGCCGACGCCGGCCGCGCGATTCCCGGTCACGCACACGTGTTCGCCCGCGAATCCTTCGTCGACGAACTCGCGGGCGCGTTGCGGCGCGACCCGGTCGCGTTGCGCCTGCAGCATCTCGATGCAGCGCGGGATGCGGGGCCGCGCGAGATTATCCGGATGGTCAGCGAACGCGCCGCATGGGGCGCACCGGTCGCGGCCGACGCGAGCGCACGTTCGCGTGTCAGCGGTCGCGGCTTCGCATTCGATGGCGCCGGCGCGCTTGCGGCACCGTCCGGCGGCGAACCACCGGCAGCAGATGCCGCCCTTGACGGCGACACGCGCTGGTCTGCTTGGGTCGTCGATCTCGAGGTCGACCGCGCGACGGGCGACGTCGCGGTGCGGCGCGTCGTGGCCGGGCAGGGTGCCGGCAAACCGGGTGACGTGTCGATGGCCGGTTTGCCCGCGTGGCAGGTCGAGGCGGCGATTTCGCGCGTGATGGGCGCGCGGTTGTCCGCGCGGCCCGCGCATGACGAGAGCGATGCCGGCGCGCAGCCGGACGCGATCGCGCATGAACTGGTTGCTTCCGACGACGCGGCGCATCGCGCGAACGGCGCGCACGGCGAACTGTCCGCGCACGATGCGCGCCGGATCGAGCAGGCGGCGGCACCTGCCGCGGCGGCGATCGCGAACGCGCTGTACGACGCGACGGGCGTGCGTTTTCGTGCGCCGCCGTTCGATGCCGAGCGCATTCGCGCGGCCCTCGCGCAACCGGCGCCGGTCGATTTCGGCGACGGGCCGCATGTCGCACCGCGCCGCGTTTCGCGCTGGCGCCGCTGGCTGGCCGGCGGCGGCGCGGGCGGCGTGGTCGGCGGGCTGATCGGGCTCGCGTGCGCGATCCTGCCGGGGCCCGCGCCGATCGCGCCTGTCGCACCCGGCGGCGCGGACGGCGCAATGTGGAGCGCGGCGATGCTCGAACGCGGCCGCCAGGTCGCGATCGCCGGTGATTGCGCGGTGTGCCACACCGCGCCCGGCGGCGCGACCAACGCGGGCGGGCTCGCGCTCGATACGCCGTTCGGCACGATCTACACGACGAACCTCACGCCCGATCCGGAAACCGGCATCGGCACGTGGTCGTATCCGGCGTTCGCGCGCGCGATGCGCGAAGGCATCTCGCGCGACGGCACGCATCTGTATCCGGCGTTCCCGTACACGGCGTTCGCGAAGCTGAGCGAGCCGGACCTGCTCGCGCTTTATGCGTACCTGATGTCGCAGCCGCCGGTGAAGCATGTGCCGCCGAAGACGAAGCTGCCGTTCCCGCTCGACCGGCGACGCCTCGTCGCCGGCTGGAACTGGCTGTTTCACGACGCGCGACCGTTCGCGCCGGACCCGGCACGCTCCGCGATGTGGAATCGCGGCAAGTATCTGGTCGACGGCGCCGGGCACTGCGGCGCGTGCCACACGCCGCGCAACGCGCTGGGCGCGGAGAAGGGCGGCTTCGCGTATCTGTCGGGCGGCGAAGCGGAAGGATGGGTCGCGCCGCCGCTCGTCGCGTCGCCGGCCGCACCGGTGCCGTGGACCGAAGGCGCGTTGTTCGACTACCTGCGTACGGGTTTCTCCGCGCAGCACGGCGTCGCGGCCGGGCCGATGGCGCCCGTCGTCGCGGGGCTTGCGTCGCTGCCCGAGCCGGACGTACGGGCGATCGCGCACTACCTTGCGTCGTTGTCGCCACCTGTCGACGCCGCGGTGGCCGCCGATGCGGCTGCCCGGCAGGCGCGCGGCACCGAAACCGTCGCGACGCTCGGCCTCGAGAGCGGCCGCCGTGCATTCGACGCGGCGTGCGCGGTCTGTCACGCGGAATCGGGCGGCGTCGGGCATTTCGGCGTGCGCCCGCTGATGGGGCTCAACACGAGCGTCAGCCAGGCGGCGCCGGACAACCTGCTGCGCGTGCTGCATCACGGGATCGACCAGCCGGCCACCGACCGGCTCGGTTACATGCCGGGCTTCGGCGACGCGTTCGACGATCGGCAGATGGCCGAACTCGCCGCGTACATTCGCGCGCGCTATGCGCCGGGGCAGCCGGCGTGGCGCAACCTGGCCGAAGCATCGGCGAGGATCAGGCAGGAGCGCGTGCATTGACCGGCACACGAGCGTGAGGGCGCGAAACGACGCATCGGCCGGGCAAAACTACTTGCGCGATGAAAACGGGCACGGCGCCGGGCTGTAAATCTTGCCTGCATCGGCCATCGTTTAACCATTCGAAACAATGTGTTCACTGAAAAGGGCATGATCTCCGGCGATCGGGCAGGCATACTGTCGCCTATGTTGTTCAATGCACGTCGGGCCGACGTGTGCCTGCCCTCATGTCCATGTCAGTTTCTTTTCGAACCCTGCGATGGTTGACCGTCGCGGCTGCCGCATGCTTGCTCGCCGCGTGTTCAACCGCTTCCGACGTGACCGCGACGTCGAACCCGAACGTATTCACCGTGACGACGCGCACGGTCGGCGTGTCGACGACGTGGGCCGACGCCCATGAGAAGGCCGTCAACGAAGCCACCAACTACTGCACGCAGCGCGGGATGCGCGCGAGCCTGAAGCAGGAATCGCTGACCGGCGGTCGCCGCGTCGATGCACGCTCCGAACTCGCGTTCGAGTGCCATCCGACCTTCGAGACGGCATCGAACCCGCGCGGTTGAACGACGCGCGGTGTTACCGCGCGACCGCCGCCGGAAGCGGCACTTGCGTTTCTGTTCCCCCGTATGCAAGCCGACCCGCGATACGCGCAAGCGCATCGCGGGTCGGCGCACGTCCGGTGCTTGCCGCGTCGGCTACGCCGGCTGCGCCTCGTACAGCTTCACGCACGCGGAAAAGTCGAGCGCGCCGAGCCCCTGCTGGCTCATCGACTGATAAAGCTGCTGCGCGAGCGCGCCCATCCACACCGGCTGATGCGCGCTTCGTGCGGCTTCGGTCGCGAGCCCGAGATCCTTCAGCATCAGGTTCGCAGCGAAACCGCCCGCATAAGCGCGCGCGGCCGGCGCCGTGTCGCTCACGCCCGGATACGGGTTGTACGTGTCCGAGCTCCAGCAGCGGCCGGTCGACGTGTTGATGATGCCGGCCAGCACGGCCGGCTCGATGCCGAGCGCGGCGCCGAGCGCCATTGCTTCCGATACGCCCATCATCGAGATCCCGAGCAGCAGGTTGTTGCAGATCTTCGCGATCTGCCCGGTGCCCGTGCCGCCGCAATGCACGACGTTCTTGCCCATGTCGAGCAGCACGGGGCGGATGCGCTCGAACAGCGCGGCGTCCGCGCCGACCATGAAGGTCAGCGTGCCGGCCTGCGCGCCGCCGGTGCCGCCCGACACGGGCGCGTCCGCGAGCGGGAAGTCGCGCTGCGCGGCGGCTTCCGCTACCGCGCGCACGGTGCCGGGGTCGATCGTGCTGCAGTCGATCAGCGTTGCGCCGGCGCGCGCGCCGGCCAGCACGCCGTCGTCGCCGAGGTAGACGGCGCGCACGTGCTGCGCGGCCGGCAGCATCGTGATCACGACCGCCCCGCGCGCGGCCGCGTCGCGCGGCGAGCCGGCCGCCGTCGCGCCCGCGCGCACCGCGGCGTTCACCGCGTTCGCGTCGAGGTCGAACACCGTCAGCGCGTGGCCGGCCTTGAGCAGGTTGGCGGTCATGGGGCCGCCCATGTTGCCGAGCCCGATGAATGCGATTTCCAAGTGCAGTCTCCTGTGTGTCGACCGGACTTGGCGCTTCAGCGCTTAGTCCGGTCCCATGCTTCGCGGTCGACCGGACTTGGTGCTTCAGCGCTTAATCCGGTCCCATGCTTTGCGGCCGACCGGACTTGGCGCTTTAGCGCTTAGTCCGGCCGCATGCATATCTATCAGCGCAGCGCGATCGTCGTGTTCACGCCGCCGGCCGTTGCATCGTCGTCGAACCAGCGCGCGGTGACCGTCTTCGTCTGCGTGTAGAACTGCACGACTTGCTTGCCGTACGGGCCGAGGTCGCCGAGCTTCGAGCCGCGCGAGCCGGTGAAGCTGAAGTAGGGCACCGGCACCGGAATCGGGATGTTGATGCCGACCTGGCCGATGTCGATCTCGCTCTGGAACTTGCGCGCGGCCGCGCCGCTCTGCGTGAACAGCCCGACGCCGTTGCCCATCGGGTTGCGGTTGACGAGCGCGATCGCTTCGTCGAGCGTGTCGGCTTCGAGCACGACCACCACCGGCCCGAAGATTTCTTCCGTATAGATCGACATGTCGGTCGTCACGCCCGAGAAGATCGTCGGGCCGACGAAGTTGCCGCGCTCGTAGCCGGGCACCGTCACGTTGCGGCCGTCGAGTTCGAGCTTCGCGCCGGCCTTCACGCCTTCGTCGATCAGCGACAGGATGCGTTCCTTCGCGGTCTTCGACACGACCGGGCCGACGTCGGTGCCGGCTTCCGCGCCCGCATTCACCTTCAAGAGCTTCGCCTTCTCGACGAGTTCGGGCAGCCAGTCGCGCGCCTGGCCGACGAGCACGACGACCGACGTCGCCATGCAGCGCTGGCCGGCCGCGCCGAAGCCCGCGCCGACGAGCGCGTTGATCGTCTGCTCGCGATGCGCATCGGGCAGCACGACCGCATGGTTCTTCGCGCCCATCATCGACTGCACGCGCTTGCCGTGCTGGCTGCCGAGGTTGTACACGTGCGTGCCGACGCGCGTCGAGCCGACGAACGAGATCGCCTTGATGTCCGGATGCGTGCACAGGCGGTCGACCACCGTCTTGCCGCCGTGCACGACGTTCAGGACACCTTTGGGTACGCCGGCCTCGATCGCGAGTTCGACGAGCTGCATCGTCGACAGCGGGTCCTGCTCCGACGGCTTCAGCACGAACGTGTTGCCGCACACGATCGCCATCGGGAACATCCACAGCGGGATCATCCCGGGGAAGTTGAACGGCGTGATGCCCGCGCACACGCCGATCGGCTGGCGCAGCGTGTAGGTATCGACGCCGCCCGCGACGTTCTCCGCGAATTCGCCTTGCTGCAGCGTGCCGATCGAGCACGCGTGCTCGACCACTTCGAGGCCGCGGAAGATGTCGCCCTGCGCGTCGGGCAGCGTCTTGCCTTGCTCGGCCGTCAGCGTGTGCGCGATCCGTTCGAGATTGCGGCGCACGAGATCCTGGAACTTCAGCATGATGCGCAGCCGCGCGCCGATCGGCGTCGTCTTCCAGGTCAGGAAGGCGCGCTGCGCGGACGCGATCGCGGCGTCGACCTCGTCGAGCGTCGCATACGGCACGCGGCCGATCGTTTCCTGCGTCGCGGGGTTGACGATGTCGCCCCATTCGGCGCTTTGCGATTCGACGAACGCGCCGTCGATCAGCAGCTTGGCGGTGGGCAGGGCGAGGGTGGTCTGGGGAACTGCGGCGTTCATGGAAATCTCCGGGAAGGAAGCGGTGTTGCAATGAAAAGGCAGCCTGTATCCGCCGCACGTGCAGGCGCGGCGGATAGCAGGACGAACCGGGTTCGGACGGATACCGGCGGCGTGCTCAGGTGCGCGGCGGCCGCATCAGTGCGGTACACACGAGCGCGAACACGCCGAAGCCGACGAGATACGCGATCACGTAATGCGGCTGGCCGCCGCCGGCCTTGAGCAGCGACGTCGCGATCATCGGCGCGAAGCCGCCGCCGATCACGCCGGCGAGCTGCACCGACAGCGAGATGCCGCTGTAGCGAATTTCCGCCGGAAACTGCTGCGCGAACAGCAGCGATTCCGGCGCATAGAGGATCGGGAACACGACGCCGAGGCCGAGCACGATCGCCCACCATGCGTACGACGTCTGCTGCGTGCCGAGCATCATGAAGAACGGCGCGGCGAACGCACACATCAGCACGAGGCCGATCGCGAACATCCGGCGCTGGCCGATGCGGTCGCTCAGGTGGCCGCACAGCGGCATCGTGACCAGCGACAGCACGGCGCCCGCGGTGATCGCGTGCAGCATCTCGGCCTTCGGCAGATGAAGCTGCTGCGTCGCGTAGGCGAGCGCGAACGTGACCACCATGTAGAACCACGTGTTCTCGGCGGCGCGTGCGCCGACGATAGTCAGCACCTCGCGCGGATGGCGGCGCAGCGCGGCCGTCACCGGCGACTTCTCGGCCTTGCCCTGGCGCCGCATCTTCTCGAAGTCGGGCGACTCGGGCACCTTTGCGCGGATGAACCAGCCGAGGCCGACGAGCGCGATGCTCGCGAGGAACGGCACGCGCCAGCCCCACGACAGCATGTCCGCTTCCGGCAGCGCGGCCACCGCGGCCATCGCGAGCGACGACAGGATCAGGCCGAGCCCGACGCCCGTCTGCGGCAGGCTGCCGAACAGCCCCTTGCGGCCCTTCGGCGCATGCTCGACGGCCATCAGCACCGCGCCGCCCCATTCGCCGCCGACGGCCATCCCCTGCAGGAAGCGCATCGCGATCAGCAGCGCGGCCGCCCAGTAGCCGATGCTGTCGTACGACGGGATCAGCCCGATGATCATGCTCGGCACGCCCATCAGCAGCAGCGTGATCATCAGCATCGACTTGCGGCCGATCCGGTCGCCGAAGTGGCCGAACACGATGCCACCCATCGGCCGGCCGATGAAGCCGACCGCGAACGTGCCGAACGCGGCGAGCGTGCCGACCACGGGGTCCAGCGACGGGAAGAAGATGCGGTTGAACACGAGCGCGGCGGCCGTGCCGTAGAGGAAGAAGTCGTACCACTCGATCGTCGTGCCGGCCATGCTGGCCCAGCCGGCCAGCAGGTAGTGCTTCGCGGTGCGCTCGGGGGCCGGCGTCGCGACTGTCGCATGCTCATCGAGGGTGGATCGGGTCTGCATGGTGTCTCCGTGGTGGTTGCCGCGGCTCATGGTCCGCAGGTCACGGTCGAGTATAGTTATGCGCAGATTCATGATGTACCGATAAAGAAACCGGTTGGATGTGCATTTATGCATATCGACGGCCGGCCCGGAGACTCCAGCCCCTTTTTCCCCGCCGATGCGACATGCCACCGAGCCGGTTTCCGGCAACCTGAACTGGGACGACCTGCGCTTTTTCCTCGAAGTCGCGCGCACGCAGCGCGCGAGCGGCGCCGCGAAGCGGCTCGGGGTCGACTACACGACCGTCGCGCGGCGCGTTCGCGCGCTCGAGGCCGCGATGGGCACGCTGCTGTTCGACAAGTCGCGCTCCGGCGGCTTCGCGCTGACGGCCGAAGGGCAGCGGCTCGTCGCGTATGCGGACGCGATGGAGACGACCGTGCAATCCGCGTGCGACCAGGTCGCGAACACCGGCGAGGCGCTGTCGGGCCACGTGCGGATCGGGTCGACCGAGGGGTTCGGCTGCTTTTTCCTGGCGCCGCAGCTCGCGCAGTTTCGCGCAGCGCATCCGCATGTGACGGTCGACCTGCTGCCGGTCCCGCATTTCGTCAACCTGCCGAAGCGCGAGGCCGACCTGGCGATCACGCTCGAGCGGCCCGAGCGCGGGCCTTACGTGGTCACGAAGCTGTGCGACTACCAGTTGCGGCTCTACGCGACGCGCGACTATCTCGCGAACCATGCGCCGATCATGTGCACCGACGATCTCGCGCGGCACGCGTTCATCAGCTATGTCGACGATCTCGCATTCAGCAACGAGCTGCTGTACCTGGACCGCGCGGTGCCGGGCGCGACGGCCGGGCTGCGCACGACGAGCGTGATCGCGCAATATTTCGCGGCGCTGCAGGGCGGCGGGCTCGCGATCCTGCCGTGCTTCATGGCGGCCGCGCAGCCGGCGCTGGTGTCGGTGCTGCCGGACGACGTGGTCGTCACGCGGTGCTTCTGGCTGACCTGCCGCGAGGATCTGCGCAAGCTGCGGCGTGTGACCGCGCTGTGGGATTACCTGCGCGCGGCGGCGGATGCGAACCGGGAATTGCTGATGGGGGAGTCGGGGACGTTGAAATTCGTCGGCGAGCCGGGATAGCCGGTGACGGAAGAGGCAGCGATTCGCGCGGCGCTCGTGGCGAAGGGGCAAACCGCGCAGCCGGCGTTCAACCCGGGCAGCCGAACCGATCCGCGAGTTCGTTCAGGTCCCTGACGTCGAAGTCCCACGCATCGTCGGCTTCCAGGTCGGTCGTCTGGCCGGGGCCATGTTCGGTCGGCCGCAGCACGAACGCGGTCGACAGCCCGAGCCGGCGCGCGGCGGCGAGATCGCCGTTGTGCGCCGCGACCAGGCATAGCTCGGCCGGCGCGACGCCGAGAATCTCGACCGTGTCGCTGTACACCTGCGGCGACGGTTTGTACGCGCGGACGACTTCCGCGCCGAGGATCGCGTCCCACGGCAGCCCCGCGCGTTTCGCGACGTCGACCATCAGCCGGATGTTGCCGTTCGACAGCGGCGCGATGATGAAGCGCCGCTTCAGCCGATGCAGCGCGGCGACGGCGTCGGGCCACGGGTCGAGGCTGTGCCACGCGAGGTTGAGCGCATCGATATCCGCGTCGGGCACGTCGACGATCCCGTAGCGGTCGAGCGTGCGCACGAGGTTCTCGCGATGCAGCACGTCGAGCCGCACGTAGCGGCGGCGCCCGCTGCGGATCTCTTCCATCGACGGCGAGTATTCGGCTCGCCACGCATCGGCGAACTCGAACGGATCGAGCGCCGGCGCGTGGCGCTCCAGAAAGGTCGCGGCACCGCGTGCGACGCCGCTTCTCCAGTCGACGATCGTTCCGAAGACATCGAAAACGAGCGCCTTGATTTCGGTGGGGTTCGTCATGGTGATCCAGTGAAGGTCGTTCGATGAGGACACACATCGCCGTGCCGCCGGAATGCGCGACGCCGGTTCGATCGACATTGAATCACGGATACGAAAACGCGGCTTGGCCGGGCCGCGATGTTGTCCCGAGGCCGCCGGAACGGATGCAAGAGGCAGCGTGGGGGCGCGCCGCTGCGAGCCCGAATCGGTGTCGTGGCGGACCAGCCCCGCGGTCGCCGAACAGTCGGCCTGCGCGTTCGACCCTGCCGCACGGGCGGGCGAGCACGTCGGCCAACTGCCGCTGAAACTGTCGACATACCCGACACGGTCGGTGCGCCGTATGCGGCGCTCGTGAGCGGGCCGGTCGCGGCCGCGCTCGATGCGCGGAAGGCCGTGACGCACACGCAACCCGGCACGGACGATTGAAAGAGATCGAGGTAGTGCGCCGCAACAATTCGACGAATCGCTTTCGACGGATGCGTGCGGCGCGCGCAAACGCGCCCGAGGCCGTCGCGCGGCGCGCAAACCTTTCGGAAGGCTGACGGTCGGCCGCAAGCGACGCATCAACCGCGCGTAAGCCCTGATGCGTGCGGATGCGCGGGGTCTCACGGATTGGTGTTAAATATGTTTCGGTGCGCGATGGTTCGGCGCGCACACGGGGCGCACCGGGCATCGGCGTAAACCCGGAGCGAAAAACGGCACGAAGGATCGATAACGAATCGGGCGCATCAGACCCGATCGGACGGACGGCAGGATTCAACTTGAATACCGAACCGCAAAGTTCTCGTTACAGCCTCGGCCTCGCGGCGGAAGTGCTCGCGTCCGAGCAGAGCGTGCTGAGGCTGATCACGCGCAACACGCCGCTGCCGGAACTGTTGATCGAGGTCTGCCGGCGTGCCGAGACTTTGCTCGGCGACGGCGCATCGTGCACGATCCTGCTGCTCGATACGGACGGCGTGCACGTGCGTGTCGGCGCGGCGCCGTCGTTGCCCGCACAGTACAGCGCCGCAATCGACGGCGCATCGATCGGGCCCGCCGCGGGCTCGTGCGGCACGGCGATGTACGAGCGCCGGATGGTTGCCGTCGAGGACATCGAAACCGATCCGCTGTGGGCCGACTACC
Organism: Burkholderia sp. BE17; assembly: GCF_009362305.1. Taxonomy (NCBI): domain Bacteria; kingdom Pseudomonadati; phylum Pseudomonadota; class Betaproteobacteria; order Burkholderiales; family Burkholderiaceae; genus Burkholderia; species Burkholderia sp. BE17. The sequence continues at coordinate 44,200 of NZ_WHNU01000051.1, read as the reverse complement.
GTTCCGTCGCGTTGCCGCTGGGCCTGCGCGCGTGCTGGTCGGTGCCGTTCCTCGACGACGCGGGCGCCGTGCTGGGCGCGTTCGCCGTCTATCACCGCACGCCGCGCCGGCCGAGCGACGAGGAAACCGCGCTGTTGCGCGACATCGGCAACAGCGTCGGCCTCGCGGTTCACCAGGACCGGATGGTGCGGCAGCTCGCGCGCAGCGAGGAACATCACCGGCTCGTCGTCAACAGCCTGAACGAAGGGATCCTCGTCGTGTCGCGCGACGGCGTCGTGGTCGCGAGCAACCCGAGCGCGAACCGGATGATGCACGTGCAGGGCGACCTCGTCGGCCGCCGGCTGTCGACGGTGATCCTGCGCAAGCTGCGCGAGGACGGCACGCCGATCGCGCCGGAAGAATGGCCGAGCCGGCTCGCGCTCGAGACGGCCACGCCGCTGCTCGACTACACGGTCGGCTTCAGCCTGGCGGATGGCGACATCATCTGGGTGCGCGGCAACGCGGTGCCGATCGTGAAGCCGGGCGAGACGCAGGCCGACTCGGTGCTCGTGTCGTTCAACGACATCGGTCCGGTGCGCGAAGCGCAGCAGCAGTTGCGCTACCTGGCGACGCGCGATGCGCTGACGGGCCTCTACAACCGCCGCTGGCTCGGCGACCGCATGCGCGAGCTGTTCGACGGGCACGATGCGACGGACGGGCCCGCGCGCGTCGCGATCCTGTTCATCGATCTCGTCGGCTTCAAGAAAGTCAACGACACGGCCGGTCACGACGCCGGCGATGCGTTGCTGCGCAGCGTCGCGGCGCGGCTCGCGGCCTGCGCGGGCGGCCGGCATGCGTTGACGCGCGTCGGCGGCGACGAATTCGTGATCCTCGTCGAGGACTGCGACGATCCCGACCGCCTCGCGGTGCTCGCGCGCGAGGTGATCGACGCGATCGCGAAGCCGTTCGCGATCGCGAACAACGAGTACTGGCTCGGCGTGTCGATCGGAATCAGCGTCGCGCCGCGCGACGGCGACGACGCCGTCACGCTGATGCGCAACGCCGATTCGGCGATGTACGACGCGAAGCAGCACGGCCGCAACCACTTCACGTTCTTCACCGCGCAGCTCAACCTGCGGCTGCAGCGCCGCTTCGCGGTCGAGCAGTCACTGCGGCGCGCGCTCACGTCGGACATGCTGCGGCTCGCGTATCAGCCCGTCGTCGATGCGCGCACCGGCCGCACGGTCGGCGCCGAGGCGCTGCTGCGCTGGACGAGCCCCGAACTCGGGCCGATGTCGCCGACGGAATTCATTCCGGTCGCCGAAGATACGGGGCTGATCGTCTCGATCGGCCAGTGGGTGCTCGAAACCGCGTGCCGGCAGGCGGCCGAATGGCGCCGCACGATCGCGCCCGACCTGATGGTGGCCGTCAACCTGTCGCCGCGGCAGTTCCACGAAGGGCTCGTCGAATCGGTCGGCCGCTGTCTCGCGCAAACGCGGCTCGATCCGTCCGCGCTCGAACTCGAGATCACCGAAGGACTGCTGATGAACGACACCGACACCGTGCTGCCGATGCTCGAAGCGCTCACGGACATGAAGGTGCGGATCTCCGTCGACGATTTCGGCACCGGTTATTCGTCGCTCGCGTACCTGAAGCGCTTTCCGCTGCACAACCTGAAGGTCGACCGTTCGTTCGTGTCGGGCGTGCCCGATCATCACGACTCGGTCGCGATCACGCAGGCGGTGGTCGCGATGGCGCATTCGCTCGGGATGAAGGTCACGGCCGAAGGTGTCGAGACGCAGGCGCAGTCGTGGTTCCTGCAGCAGATCGGCTGCGACATGCAGCAGGGCTACCTGTTCAGCCGGCCGCTCGACGCGAACGACTACGCGCGCCGGCTCGGCGCCGCGTGAGCACGGCCGGGGCCTGTTTGCGCCAGTAACGAACCCTAGTCGTCGCGCGGCGCGCCGAACCCGCCGGCGCCGGGCGGCGGCGTCGCGTCGATCTCGACGCGGTTCTTGCCTTCGTGCTTCGCACGGTACAGCGCACGGTCGGCGGCCTCGATCAGCACGGTCGTCGGCAGGCCGGGCGCCGGCACGATGCTCGCGCCGCCGATGCTGATCGTCACGGTGTTGCCCGTCGACGAATGCGCGTGCCGCAGCCGCAGCGCCTCGACCGCAAGACGGATCTTCTCGCCGAGCAGCCGCGCGGCGCCCGGCGACGAGGCCGGCATCACGACCGCGAATTCCTCGCCGCCGAAGCGCGCGGCGAGATCGCCGGACTGCCCGAGACAGCGCTCGATGGTCGACGCGATCTGCTTGAGCACGCTGTCGCCCGACACGTGCCCGTACGTGTCGTTGTACAGCTTGAAATTGTCGACGTCGATCATCAGCAGCGACAGCTCGTTGCGCTCGCGCGTGCCGCGCCGCCATTCGGCGGCCAGGTATTCGTCGAGATAGCGCCGGTTGGACAGCCCGGTCAGCCCGTCCGAGTGCGTGAGGCGCCGCAGTTCGAGATTGGCCTCGAGCAGTTGCTGCTGCGATTGCCGCAGCGCACGATAGGCCTCGTCGCGCTGCAGCAGGTTCACGTACGAGCGCGAGTGGTAGCGGATGCGCGCGACGAGCTCGATGCGGTCGGGCAGCTTCACGAGGTAGTCGTTCGCGCCGGCCGCGAACGCGGCGCTCTTGATCACGGGCTCTTCCTGCGTCGACAGCACGATGATCGGCACGTCGCGCGTCGCCGGATTCGCGCGGTACGTCTTCACGAGGCTCAGCCCGTCGGTGCCGGGCATCACGAGGTCCTGCAGGATCACGGTCGGCCGCGTCTCGATCGCGGTGGCCATCGCGTCGTCCGAGCGCGGGCAGTAGTGGAAGTCGATGCCTTCCTCGTCGACGAGCGCGCGTCGCACGGCTTCGGCGACGATCGTCTGGTCGTCGACCAGCAACACCATTGCCGGCACGTCGGCGGGCGGCGTATGCGGGCCGCCCGGCGGGCGGGTCAGGTCGCTAGTCATGATCGATGCGGGTTGTTGCAAGGGCAGGCATGGGTGTTGCGCGTGTTCATCGTCGGGATCAGATCCGCGCGAGCGCCGCCAGTTCGCCCGCAATGCGGCCGAGCGGCAGGATCGCGCGCGCCGCGCCGAGCGTCGCGGCCGCCTTCGGCATGCCGTACACGGCGCTCGTCGCCTCGTCCTGCGCGATCGTATGGTAGCCCTTCATCCGCAGCGCCTTCAGGCCGATCGCGCCGTCGCGTCCCATCCCGGTGAGCAGCACGCCGATCACGCGGCCGGGCCAGTGCTCGGTCAGGCTGTTGAAGAACACGTCGACCGACGGGCGATACGGCGTGGCGGCCGGCTCGCGCGTGTATTCGAGCGTGCCGGCGCGCGTGATGCGCAGGTGATCGTCGGTCGCGGCGAGCAGCGCGACGCCCGGCTGCGGGCGGTCGCCTTCGCGCGCCACGCGCACGGCGAGCGGCGTCTGGCCGTCGAGCCATTGCGCCATGCCTTCGGCGAACGCGCGGTCGACGTGCTGCACGATCACGATCGGCGCGCTGAAATCGGCCGGCAGGCCGCCGAGGATCGACGCGAGCGCGCCGGGGCCGCCGGCCGATGCGCCGATCGCGACCAGCGGGCCGCCGTCGGCGCGGGTGGCCATGCCGGCACCGCGCGTGCCGCCGGGCGCATCGAGCAGTCGGCCGATCTGGTCGATCTTCGCAAGCAGTAATTTGGTCGTATCGCCGGCCGCGCCATCGCCGAGCCGCGGCGTGTCGACCGCGTCGAGCGCGCCGGCGCCCATCGCCTCGAACACGCGCCACGCATTTGCGCCGATGCAGCTCGTCACGATCAGGATCGCGCACGGTTGTTCGGACCGCATGATCCGCCGCGTCGCTTCGATCCCGTCGAATTTCGGCATGATCAGGTCCATCAGCACGACGTCGGGCGGCTGCGCGGCGCACAGTTCGACGGCCTGCGCGCCGTCGGTCGCGACCCACAGCACGCGGTGCTCGGGTCGATGCGAGATCGCACGGCGCATCGCCTCGACGGCAAGCGGGAGGTCGTTGACGATGCCGATGTTCACAAGCGGAATTCTCCGGTCGGTTCGTAGTGTTGGAGGTAGGCCGGGTTCATGGAAGGGGCTGCCTGTTCGGCGCCGACGGGCGGCATCTGCGGCCGGGCGGCACGGCATTCTTCTTGGTTGTCGACGCCCCGAATGCTGTCATGCGGCGCGGGCGGCGGCAATCGAAAAATTTGCGCGTTGCGCCGTTTCAGTGCGTTTCCGCCATGACGATGCGGCGTTTTCGGCCGGTAACGGAACCGGGCCGGCGCACTCGTGCATGCCGGGGCCACGCGATCTCGCCACGGCAGGCCGCCGAAGCGCGCATGTTACCGTGCCGGCTCCGACAACAAGAACGAGGAGAATCGGATGGCTGCGCCCGACACCACGCTCGTCAGCCGCGACCGGTACGCGCCGGTCGTGATCGAACGCGACGGCCGCTTGCTGTACCGGATCGACATCGAGAGCGGTCACGCGTCGTTCCACCGCGAATTTCCGGTCGAGCCCGACGCGGTGCGCGTGCTGCGCGACGACGCCGAGCGCTACTACTTCCTGTTCGCGGCGCTTCATCATCCGTACCAGTTGCGCGCGACGAACCTGTCCGACGCCGAGCGCGAACGCTACTTCAGCACGATCCTGTTTGCCGGCCGCGACGAGGTCGAAGCGTTCCTGACACAGCTCGACCGGGGCAGCAACGGCGCCGTATCGAACCTGTTGAGGATCTTCACGCGGGCCGACCACGGGCAATTGCGCGCGGGCCGGTGGTTCGGCATGGGCGCCGGCACGCCGGCCGCATAGCGGGCCGCAACCGGGCACCCGCCGGGCACCGGATGCGCGGCCGCGCGGTCAATGGCTGCGCGCGTACCCCTGGATCAGCGCGCGCATCATGCCTTCGACCGTCGCGTCGAGCAGGTCGGCTTCCTGCTCGGCCTCCTCGACGAGCGCGGCATAGGCGGTCGCGAGCGTCACGCGGTCGACTTCATGGCGTTGTTCCATCAGCGTCACCATCCCGTCCTTCGCCAGATGAGCGGAGAACGCGCGGCTGCCGATGGTCTGGAATACGTCAATCATGGCGGCTCTCCCGTACGTTGCCGATGCTTTCCAGTGTAGTCGGCGCACCGAGGCTCCGCCACGCGCGGCGGCCCGTGCCGCCGGCCGCCGGCCGTGCGAATGCAGGCAGGCGCGCGTCGCGACGAGCGCGCCGCGCCGGCCGACCGGTGGTCGATTCCTCCGATGAAATGCCGCCGGCACACGGCCCGCGCACGGTGTCCGCACGCTTCAACGTTTACCCGAATCGGCAAATCGTCGACTTTTTATCGATAAAGTCTCGTGTTAGATTTTGCGGTCCGAGCCCGGTCCAAACCGGGCAGGCGGCGCGTCGCGAAGGCGCCGCGCGTCCAACACAAGGAGGAGCAATGCTGGTGCTGATTGGGGTGCCGATCGTCGTGATCGGTTTCGCGCTGCGCTTCAATGCGCTGCTGGTGGTCACGATCGCGGGGCTCGCGACGGGGCTGGCGGGCGGGCTGAATCTCGTCGACATCGTCAGCGCGTTCGGCAAGGCTTTCACCGAAAACCGCTACATGGGCCTCATCTGGCTGACGCTGCCGGTGATCGCGCTGCTCGAGCGCAACGGGCTCAAGGAGCAGGCGAAGCGGATGATCTCGCGCGTGCAGGCGGCGACCACGGGCCGCGTGCTGATGCTGTACTTCGTGCTGCGCCAGGCGACGGCCGCGCTCGGCCTCACGTCGCTCGGCGGCCATGCGCAGATGGTGCGGCCGCTGATCGCGCCGATGGCCGAAGCCGCCGCCGTCAACCGGTATGGCGAGCTGCCCGAGTCGGTCCGCCAGCAGATCCGCGCGCACGCGTCGGGCGTCGACAACGTCGCCGTGTTCTTCGGCGAGGACATCTTCATCGCGATCCAGTCGATCCTGCTGATCAAGGGCTTTCTCGAGCAGAACGGGATCGCCATCGAGCCGCTGCACCTGTCGGTGTGGGCGATCCCGACCGCGATCGCCGCGCTGCTGATCCACTGCACGCGCCTCGCGCTGCTCGACCGCCGGCTCGCGCGCGGCTTCGGCTTGCTGGCGCGGGAGGGCGCGCGATGATCGGCCTCGAATCGCTGTACACGCTGGCGGGGCTGATGTTCGCCGCGTTCGCATGTTTCAACCTGACGGACCGCACGAATCCGCGCCGCGTCGTCAATTTCGCGTTCTGGGCGATCTATGCGGTCACGTTCCTGTTCGGCGCGCTGCTGCCGCATTTCGTGACGGGCTGCCTCGCGATCGCGCTCGCGGTGATCGCCGGCTCGGGCAAGCTCGGCCGCGGCAAATCGGTCGAAGCCGGCGAGGCGGCGGCCGCGCGGCGCGAAACCCTCGCGCAGCGCTTCGGCAACCGGCTGTTCCTGCCCGCGCTGCTGATCCCGGTCGTCACGCTGGTCGGCACGTTCGCGCTGAAGCTCGTGCCGTTCGTCGACCCGAAGAGCGTGACGTTGATCTCGCTCGTGCTCGGCACGATCGTCGCGTTCGTCGTCGCGCTCGCGATGCTGCGCGATTCGCCCGTGCATGCGCTGAAGGAAGCGCGCCACACGATGGACGCGGTCGGCTGGGCCGCGATCCTGCCGCAGATGCTCGCGGCGCTCGGCGCGCTGTTCGCGGTCGCCGGTGTCGGCGGCGTGGTGTCGGGGCTCGTGAAGGACTGGGTGCCGATCGATTCGCCGTTCGCGGTCGTCGCGGCCTACACGGTCGGCATGGCGCTGTTCACGATGATCATGGGCAACGGCTTCGCCGCGTTCCCGGTGATGACGGCCGGCATCGGCCTGCCGCTGATCGTCCACCAGTTCCACGGCAACCCGGCGATCGTCGGCGCGATCGGGATGCTGAGCGGCTTCTGCGGTACGCTGATGACGCCGATGGCCGCGAACTTCAACATCGTGCCGGCGGCGCTGCTCGAACTGAAGGACAAGAACGGCGTGATCAAGGCGCAGTGGCCGACGGCCGTGCTGTTGCTGGCCGTGAACACGCTGCTGATGTATGCATTCGCATTCCGCTTCTGACTCGATGGACGAGATTCCAATGACCGACCGACTCACGCCCGAACTCGCATCGAAATTCGCGTCGCTCGCGCTCGCGCACCTGACCCGCGAATATCCGAACAAGCTCACGCATTCGCTCGAAGGCCCGCACGACGTGCAGGGGCCGCGCGCGCTGCACCCGATCTTCTACGGCAGCTACGACTGGCACTCGTGCGTGCACGGCTACTGGCTCGTGCTGCGCGTGCTCGAACGTTATCCGGCGCTGCCGGAGGCCGAGCGCATCGTCGCGATCGTCGACGCGCACTTCACCGACGCGAACGTCGCCGGCGAGCGCGCGTATCTCGCGCTGCCGCACAACAGCGGCTTCGAACGGCCGTACGGCTGGGCGTGGCTGCTCGCGCTGTCCGCGCAGCTCGAGCGGCTCGCGCTGAAGGGTGCGCTGCCGCAGGCCGCGCGCTGGGCGAAAACGATGGCGCCGCTCACCGACCTGTTCGTGTCGCGCTTCGAGACCTTCCTGCCGAAAGCGACTTATCCGCTGCGCGTCGGCACGCACTTCAACACCGCGTTCGCGCTGCGTGTCGCGCTCGACTTCGCGCGCGACACGCAGCGCGACGGGCTCGCGGCGCTGATCGTCGACACCGCGAAGCGCTGGCACCTGAACGACGTCGCGTGCCAGGCGTGGGAGCCGTCGGGCGACGAATTCCTGTCGCCCGCGCTGATGGAGGCCGAGCTGATGCGGCGCGTGCTGCCGGCGGCCGAATTCGACGGCTGGTTCGCGCGCTTTTTGCCCGATCTCGCGCGCGGCGAGCCGGCGACGCTGTTCGAGCCGGCGACGGTCAGCGACCGCAGCGACGGCAAGATCGCGCACCTCGACGGGCTGAACCTGAGCCGCGCGTGGTGCCAGCGTGCGCTCGCCGGCGCGCTGCCGGAAGGCGACGCGCGGCGCGCGAAGCTGCTCGACGCGGCCGGCCGGCATCTCGCGAGCGCGCTCGCGCACGTGGCCGGCGACTACATGGGCGAGCACTGGCTCGCGACGTTCGCGTTGCTTGCGCTGGAAGCGTAGCGCGCGAGCGAGCGAAACCCCGCCGGCGGCAAGGTCATTCCTGCGCGGCTATACTCGCCGCTCGGTCCGCTTCGCGCCGCATTCATCGCGCGAAGCGGCCATCCGCCAGTTCGCCGTCTCTTCATGCACAAGCTCATTTCCTACGTCGCCGCGATCCACGGGCTCGCCGGCCCCGTGTCGATCGTGTCGCACGACCGCTGGACCGACGACGATGTCGAGGTCGTGCGCGACGAAACCGAATACCGCTTCGACAACGGCGCGATCGTGCGCCGCTCGGTCGAGCAGGACCGCGCGCCGTCGGACCTGCTGTGTGCCGAATGCTGGATCGATTACGACGTGCTGCGCCATCCCGATGCGCAGCCGGTCAGCCCGTCGCGGCTGACGTTCGACAACGCATGCCGCGAAACCTTCTGGCTGCGCTACCACCTCGCGTGAGTGCGTGAGTGCGTTCGACGTACAGCACCGTGATCGACGAAGCGGCCGCAAATTGCCGCGAGCAGCAGGTGAACGGTGCGATCGCGCGCGGTGCACGGCTGCCGGTCGGCCAACCGACGCCGTCCGGCGGCGTGAAGGATTCGGGGCTCGACTACAAGGAGGGCGTCAGGAAGCGACGAGCATGATTTTTGTGCTGATTCGGTCAGGTTTCCATGGGCCGCACCGCTGCCTTTGCGTCGCATGCAACACCGCTTTCCATTGCCCGACCGGTTCGCGGCGGCGGTGACTCGATACACTTCCGTACCGGTTGGACGGGCCCCGGCAACCAGGCCCCGAGCAAGGAGACAGGACACGATGGACACCCAACGCGCAGCGGTCGTCACGTACCGCGGCAATGCGATCGAGAACACGCACGTCGCTCATGTGGCGGTGGTGGATGCAAGCGGCCGGTTGCTCGCCCGGTTCGGCGATCCGTTCCGGATGACGCTGGCGCGCTCGGCGGCCAAGCCGGCCCAGGCGCTGTCGGTGATCGAGACGGGCGCGCCCGAGCGGTTCGGCTTCGACGACGCGGACATCGCGCTGATGTGCGCGTCGCACAGCAGTGAGGACCGGCACATCGAACGCACGCGGGCGATGCTTGCCAAGGTCGCCGCACACGAATCGGATTTGCGTTGCGGCGGCCATCCGCCGTTGTCCGATGAGGTGTACCGGTCGTGGATCAAGCGCGACTACACGCCGACCGGCGTGTGCAGCAACTGTTCGGGCAAGCACGTCGGGATGCTGGCCGGCGCGCAGGCGATCGGCGCCGCGATGGCCGATTACCATCTGCCCGACCATCCGATGCAGGTGCGCGTGAAGCATGTCGTGGCCGATGCGTGCGGCTTGCGCGACGACCAAGTCGACTGGGCGATCGACGGGTGCAACCTGCCGACGCCGGCGTTTTCGCTGGATCGGCTGGCGCGTCTCTACGCATCGCTGGCCGACGGCGCGGACAAGGTGGAAGCGGGCGGCGGCGAGATTACCGGTCGCGTTCGTGCGCTGGCGCGCATTCATCGTGCGATGACGGCGCATCCGGAGCTGGTCGCCGGCGACGGGCGCTATTGCACGGTGCTGATGAATGCGTTCGACGGGCAGGTGGTCGGCAAGCTCGGCGCCGATGCGTGCTACGGGCTCGGCGTGCGTGCATCGGAGAACACGCGGCGGCTCGGCGCCGACGGTGCGCTCGGCATCTCGGTGAAGATCGAGGACGGCAATCTCGACGTGCTCTACATGGTCGTCAGCGAACTGCTCGAGCGGCTGCAGATCGGCACGGCCGCGCAGTGCGCGCAACTGGCCGGCTTCCACCGGCCGCGGATGCTCAATACGCAGGGCGTCGAGATCGGGCACGCCACGTTCCCGTTCGAATTGCAGCCAGCCTGAGCGTCGTCACAGCGCAGATGCCGCCGGCCCGTGATCCGGGCCGCGCACATCGGCGCCCGCCCGCTAGCTGATCGACACGAACGCGAACACAAGCGCGAACGCGGACACGCGCGCTACCCGCGAGCGCCGCGAATCTTCGCCAGCTCGACGTCCGACAGCTCGCCGATCTGCGCGAGATGTTCCGCGAGAAAGTCCTTCAGCACGCGCAGCTTCGCCGAGCTGCGCCGGTTCGCCAGATACGCGATGTAGATGAATTCGCCCGTCAGCCGGTTCTGCAGCCGGTAGCGCGGCAGCACGGCTTCGAGTTGCCCGCTCGCGAGCAGGTCGCGCACCAGCCAGATCTCGAACTCCGCGATGCCGAGCCCCGCGCAGGTCGCTTCGAGCAGCAGCTCCGAATGGTCGGTGACGAGATTGCCGGCCGGCAGCACGCTGTGCCGCGCGTCGCCCTGCACGAGCTCCCAGCGCGGATCGCCTTCCGGGTGCACGTAGCGCAGGCAGTTGTGGTGCTTCAGGTCGTCCGGCGTCGACGGGCGCCCGCAGCGATCGAGATAGCCGGGCGTCGCGCACAGGATGCTGTCGTTGCGCGACAGCCGGTGAACGACCAGGTTGTCCAGGTAGTTCTCGCCCTCGTGAATGTCGAGATCGAAGCCGCCGGCCACGAGGTCGTTGTGGTTGTCGGTGAGCCGCACGTCGAGCTGGATCGTCGGATAGCGCGCGAGAAACGGCGCGACCAGCGGCGCGAGGTGGCGGCGGCCGAACGCGACCGGTGCGGTGAGCTTCAGCGGGCCGCTCGGCTGCGCATTCAGCTCGGCGACCACGCGCAGCGTGTCGTCGAGATCGGAGATCAGCGTGACCGCGCGCTCCAGGTAGATGTGGCCGGCCTCGGTCAGCGTCACGCTGTGCGTCGAACGGTGCAGCAGCGCGACGCCGAGCGCGTCCTCGATCGCCGTCACCTTGCGCGCGACGGTCGACGTCGACACGTGCATCTCCTTCGCGACCGCCGAAAAACTCCCTGTTTCGACCACCCTCACGAACGCGCGCATCGCGCCGAGGTGATCGATGCCTGTCTCCCTCATGCCTTTTTTCATTCGATTCTCGCTGTTGCGTCCCACGCAAAACCGCTTTCGATAATACATAGGCGAGCTTGTTTTTGCAAAGGCATAGAATGCGAACCCGTCGCGTCGGGAAGCGGCGCACGACGAGCGGCACGAGACAGCGGCACGAGACATTCAGGAGGGCACGATGGCAGAAAACGGCTTCCGCGTCGAAGCGGATCTTTTAGGTAAGCGAAGCATTCCGGATGATGCCTACTACGGCGTTCATACGCTGCGCGCGAAAGAGAATTTCGACATTACCGGCCGCAGCATCGCGACGCTGCCGTACCTCGTGATGGCGCTGTCGGCCGTGAAGGAAGCCGCGGCCGACGCCAACTGCGAGCTCGGGCTGCTTCCGCGACCGTATCGCGATGCGATCGCCGCCGCGTGCGTCGAGATCCGCGAAGGGCGCCTGCACGACCAGTTCGTCGTCGACGTCATCCAGGGCGGGGCCGGCACGTCGACCAACATGAACGCGAACGAGGTGATCTGCAACCGCGCGCTCGAAATCATGGGGCATGCGCGCGGGCAGTACGAATACCTGCATCCGAACGAGCACGTCAATCTCGCGCAGAGCACCAACGACGTTTATCCGACCGTGATCCGGATCGCGACGTGCTTCGCGGTCGAGCATCTGCTCGAAGCGATGGCGCGGCTGCGCGATGCGTTCGCGGAGAAGGCCGACGCGTTCGCGGGCCTGCTGAAGCTCGGCCGCACGCAGTTGCAGGACGCGGTGCCGATGACGCTCGGCCAGGAATTCTCGACGTACGCGGTGATGCTGACCGAAGACATCGCGCGGCTGCAGGAAGCCGGCTGGCTGATTCGCGAGATCAATCTCGGCGCGACCGCGATCGGCACGGGGATCACCGCGCATCCGGAGTACGCGGAGAAGGCGCTGGCGGCGCTGCGGCGCATCACCGGGCTCGACCTGAGCACCGCGCCGAACCTGATCGAGGCGACGCAGGATTGCGGCGCGTTCGTGCAGGTCTCGGGCGTGCTCAAGCGGATCGCCGTGAAGCTGTCGAAGATCTGCAACGACCTGCGGCTGCTGTCGAGCGGCCCGCGCGCGGGGTTCGGCGAGATCAACCTGCCGCCCGTGCAGGCCGGCTCGTCGATCATGCCCGGCAAGGTGAATCCGGTGATCCCGGAAGTCGTCAACCAGGTTGCGTTCGAGGTGTTCGGCAACGACCTGACCGTGACCTTCGCCGCCGAGGCCGGACAGCTTCAGCTCAACGCATTCGAGCCGGTGATCGCCAGCGCGCTGTTCCGCAGCTTCAGCCACCTGACGGCCGCGTGCACGACGCTCGCGGAGCGGTGCGTGAGCGGGATCACCGCGAATCCCGAGCGGCTGCGCGAAACGATGGAGCGCTCGGTCGCGCTCGCGACCGCGCTGAACCCGTACATCGGCTACAAGCGCGCGACCGCCGTGGCCGCCGAAGCGCACGCGACCGGCAAGTCGATCCGCGAGGTCGTGCTGGAGCGCGAACTGATGACCGACGCGCAACTGGACGACGCGCTGCAGCCCGAAGCACTGATCCGGCCGCGCGTGCTTTGACACCGGCCGCGCGGCGCCGGCGCATGCCGCCGGCGGCACGCGCGCGGCCGTTCGAAAAGCGCCCCGGAGCGGGGCGCGACACATCAATACACGGAGACTCACGATGAAACACACCAGCGAGCGGCCGGCCGATACGGCCGGCGGCGCGGATTCCCGTCACGCCGATCCCGACGCGATGTTCGCGTCGCACGAAGCCGGTTATGCGAAGCATTTGAAGCCGCGGCACGTGCAGATGATCGCGATGGGCGGTGCGATCGGCACCGGCCTCTTTCTCGGCGCGGGCGGCCGCCTGCAAAGCGCGGGGCCCGCACTGGCGCTTGTGTATCTCGTCTGCGGCGTGTTCGCGTTCCTGATCATGCGCGCGCTCGGCGAGCTCGTGATGCACCGGCCGACCAGCGGCAGCTTCGTGTCGTATGCGCGGGAGTTCATGGGCGAGCGCGCGTCGTTCGTCGCGGGCTGGATGTACTACCTGAACTGGGCGACGACCGGCATCGTCGACATCACCGCGGTCGCGATCTACATGAAGTACTGGGCCGCGTTCACGGACGTGCCGCAATGGGTGTTCGCGCTCGGCGCGCTCGGGATCGTGTCGGTGATGAACATGATCGGCGTGAAGGTGTTCGGCGAGATGGAGTTCTGGTTCTCGCTCGTCAAGGTCGGCACGCTCGCGGTGTTCCTCGCGGTCGGCGCCGTGTTCCTCGCGAGCGGCCATCCCGTTGCCGGCCAGATGCCGGGGCTTCACCTCGTCGCGGATCACGGCGGGATCTTTCCGCACGGCATCCTGCCGGCCGTGCTGATCGTGCAGGGTGTCGTGTTCGCGTATGCGAGCATCGAGCTCGTCGGTGTTGCGGCGGGCGAGACCGCCGATGCGCGCAAGGTGCTGCCGAAGGCCATCAACGGCGTGATGTGGCGTATCGCGCTGTTCTACGTCGGTTCGGTCGTGCTGTTGACGCTGCTGCTGCCGTGGACCGCATACAGCTCGCACGAAAGCCCGTTCGTGACGTTCTTCGGCAAGCTCGGCGTGCCGTACGTCGGCACGGTGATGAACGTCGTGGTGCTGACCGCCGCGCTGTCGAGCCTGAATTCGGGCCTCTATTCGACCGGGCGCGTGCTGCGCTCGCTCGCGATGGGCGGGTCGGCGCCGCGCTTCGTGTCGCGGATGAATGCGCGCGGCGTGCCGTACGGCGGGATCCTGATCACGGTCGCGATCAATGCGATCGGCGTGCCGCTGAACTACATCGTGCCGGCCCAGGCGTTCGAGATCGTGCTGAACATGGCGTCGCTCGGAATCATCACGACATGGGGCTTCATCGTGATGAGCCAGATCCTGTTCCGCCGCGCGGTCAATCGCGGCGAGCTGAAGGCCGTGTCGTTCCGGATGCCCGGCGCGCCGTTCACGTCGTGGCTCACGCTCGCATTCCTCGTCGGCGTGCTGGTGCTGATGGCGTTCGACTACCCGGGCGGCACGTGGACCGTCGCGACGATTCCGGTTGTCGTGCTCGCGTTGGTGATCGGCTGGAAGCTTGCGAAGCGCGGTGCCGAGCGTGAGCGGATGGTTGCGGCGCCCGCGGCCGTGCGCGCCGTCGCGGATCCTGCGCAGAACGCGTGACGGTACGTGCCGGGGGCGCCGGCACGTTCGCGGGCCGGCTTCGCCGGTGCGGTCAGTTCAACCCGGTGCGTTCGCCGACCCATCGGCCGAAATCGGCGGCCATCTCCGCGGTCAGTTCGTGGCCGGCCGCGTAAAGCCGCGTGTCGTGCGCGACGCCGAGCGCCGTGAGTCTTGCATCGGCGGTGTCGGCCCATGCGACGGGCAGCTTGTCGTCGAAGCGGCCGTGCACGATCAGTGCATGCAACGGGCGAAGCGCATCGCGCGGCGCGATCAGCGGATCGATTTCCGGCAGGATGCGGCCGCACAGCACGGCGAACCCGGCGACGTCGGCCGGCGACGTGAGGCCGACGCTCGCGCTCATGATGCCGCCCTGGCTGAAGCCGGCGATTACGGTCGGCAACGCGGCGCCCGCGCCGTCCTGCGCGCGCAAGGCGCGCAGCAGCGTGATCAGTTGCACGCGGCTGGCGTCCGCGCGGGCCGCATCGATTTCGGGGCCGTTCGGGCCGAAGCGCACCGGAAACCACGCGTGCTGATTGGGCCCGAACGTGAGCGGGCCGCGCGCGAACGCGATCTCGATGCGCGGATCGATCAGATCGGCCACGTTCAGCAGGTTGGTTTCGTTGCCGCCGACGCCATGCAGCAGCAACAGGCGGGCGGCGGGGCGGCCGGCGGCCGGGCGCAGCCGGTACTGGAGGCCCGAATCGGGGTCGGTGGTCAGCGGCAGGACGTCGGTCATCGCGTGGGTCCGGAAAGGGAAACGATACGACAGTCTAGAGCGTGCGGCCGGAGAGGTGAATCGCCGGTTGGCGATTGATTATTTCCTGAGGGGAATGAATACGGTCGCGGTTCATATCGAGGGACAGATTGCCGATATCGCGAAGCATGGCGCGGACCACAGGCCGAAATATCCGCTGGCGACAGGCCGATCGAGCGCGCCCCGGGGCTGCAAGTCGAAGACCGGCTCGCCGTGCCCCGCGAAAGCTGAACGGTATGCAATGCAGGTTCGGATCTGCCGAGGGGAGGGGGTCGCGCTTGCGCATCGACGAATCCGCTCACCGAACGACGCATCGATTATAAAAAAATTCCGGAACAAACCGGTTCGTCGATAATGCGCAAACGTTTTACCGATATTCAATAGGTTCGGATTGCCGTGGGCGAATAAAACAATGAATATCCGCTACCCCGCCGATTCGGCAAAGCCAGCATCGGCACGGGTGCTGGAGCCCGGACGTTAACGGCAAGACTGCGAAAAACTTTAGGTTTTTCCCGCCGCAATTAATCATTCCAATTTTCTCAATGATCGATTGATTAACGGTCATCGGACAGTCATACACCATCCCCGATAATTCGCCGCTCATATTCTTTCAATAGACCAAAGGGCGATCGAAGCCGGATCGCTGCGGGGAGCTGTACTCATGACCATCCGTCATCGTATTACGCTGCTAGTCGTCCTGACGTTCTTCGCGCTGTCCGCGATCGGCATCTATGCCGTGTACCAGACGCGCAAGAGCGCGTCCGAGGTGCGCCAGGTCACCCAGGGAATCGTGCCGAGCGCGCTCGCGTCGGCCGATCTCGTCGCCGATGTGAAGAACATCCAGATCGCGACGATGACGCTCGTCTACGCGCCCGACGCGAATACCGCCGCGCAGGCGCGCGACGAGCTGAAGGCGAAGCAGGCCGCGCTGCGCACCGCACTCGACGGGCAGGCGAAATCGGCGGTCGGCCGCGCGCAGGAAGGCCTCGTCACGCAGGCGAAGGACAGCGCCGCGAACTACTTCGCGGCGATCGACGACACCGTCAAGATGAAGGCCGACGGCAAGGTCGAGATGGCGCAGGCCTACCTGTTCGCGAACGTCGCGCAGTATCGCGATGAACTCGAAAGCATCGTCGACACGCTGCGCGTCGAGAAGAACCGCCAGAAGGACGACGCGATCAGCGCGCTGAACGGGATGCTCGCGACGACGGCAACCGCGATCGCGGGCGTCGCGGGCACGGTGATCGTGCTGCTGACCGCGCTCGGCTTCGTGCTGTATCGCCAGATCACGCGCCCGCTGATCGGGATGCAGACGATGATGAGCGAGATCGCGACGAGCCAGGATTTCACGCGCCGCGTGCCGGTGGGCCGGATGGACGAGATCGGCCATTCGATCGTCGCGTTCAACGGAATGATCGAGAAGATCCAGGAGAACGCCGCGCAGCTCAAGCAGAAAACGGCCGACATCCAGGCGATGCTGCAGAACATGCAGCAAGGGATCCTGACCGTCGTCGAAGGCGGTGTCGTGCATGCGGAGTATTCGGCGTACCTCGAAACCATCTTCGAGACGAACGACATCGCCGGCCGCGACCTGATGGCGCTCGTGTTCGACGATTCGGCGATCGGCGCCGACGCGCGCTCGCAGGTCGATGCGGCCGTGCACGCATGCCTCGGCGAAGACAGCATGAACTTCGAATTCAATGCGCACCTGCTCGTCAACGAAGTCGCGAAGCGGATGCCGGACGGCCGCGAGAAATGGCTCGACCTGAGCTGGTCGGCGATCACCGATGAGACCGATACGGTCGTGCGTCTGATGCTGTGCGTGCGCGACGTAACCGAGATTCGCGAGCTGACCGCGCAGGCCGGCGAGCAGCAGCGCCGCCTCGAGATGATCGGCGAGATCCTGTCGATCAGCCAGGACAAGTTCCACGACTTCGTGCACAGCGCGAACGGCTTCCTCAGCGAGAACGAGCGGATGATCCGCCAGCACGAGCGCGCCGATCACTCGATCGTCGCGGCGCTGTTCCGCAACATGCATACGATCAAGGGCAATGCGCGCACGTACAGCCTGCAGCACCTGACGAACATCGTCCACGAAGCGGAGCAGGCATACGAAACGCTGCGCCGCGCGGACGGCGGCCCCGAGTGGAACCGCGATGCGCTGATGGACGACCTGGCCCGCGTGCGCGAGGCCGTCGACCGCTATGCGACGATCAACGCGGTCACGCTCGGCCGCAGCGGCGAACCGGCGCAGGGCGGCGCCGACTTCCTGATGGTCGAACGCGCGCACATCAGCGAGAGCCTGCGTGTGCTCGACGGCGCCGATCCGGCGAACGCGAACGACTGGCAGGCGGCACGCGATGCCGTGCGCCGCATGCTGAGCCAGCTCGGCACGCAGGGCATCGGCGACGCGCTCGGCGGCGTGATCGAGTCGCTGCCGTCGCTCGCGGCCGAACTCGGCAAGCCGGCGCCCGTCGTGCATATCGACAGCCACGGCCATCGCGTGCGCAGCGAGATCGGCGCGACGCTGAAGAACGTGTTCATGCACCTGCTGCGCAATTCGATCGACCACGGGATCGAATCGTCCGAAGAACGGCGCGCGGCCGGCAAGGCGGCGTCCGGCACGATCGACATCGCGGTCGGCGTGGGCGGCGGCGAGTTGTGGTTCGTGTTGAGCGACGATGGTCGCGGCCTCGCGCTCGACCGGATTCGCCGCATCGCGCGCGAGCGCGGCTGGATCGATGCGGACAACGAAGCGGCGCTCACCGACGAAGATGTGGCCGAGCTGATCTTCCGGCCGGGCTTCTCTACAGCGCACGCGGTAACCGACGTGTCGGGCCGCGGCGTCGGCATGGACGCGGTGCGCAACTTCCTGAAGCGCGACGGCGGCGACATCGCGCTGCGCTTCACCGACGATCGCGTCGGCGCGCCGTATCGCACGTTCGAGACGATCGTATCGCTGCCGGCGCGTTTCGCGGCGGACGGTGCCGGTCACGGCGCCACGCACGAGCGCGCGCGCATCGTGGACGTCGGCACAGCGGAGTGATGGCGTGATCGTGCAGGCGTGGATGATCCAGATTGCCGCCGCGCTGGCGGGCGGCTTCGTCGTCGCGGTGGCGGCGGCGGTCGTGTTTCGCGTGATGCGCAAGCGGCTCGTCGCGGCGATGGAGCGTGACGTGAACGCGTTGCGCGGCGCGCTCGACGCGGTCGCCGCGAGGGCGGCGGAAGCGGCGTCGTCACATGCCGAAGCCGCCGACGCATCGGCGCAACGCGAGGCGCAGCTCGAGGATGCGCTGGCGCGCGAGGCGTCCGCGGCCGGCACGCAGCGCGACGCGCTGCAGGCGCTGTCGGCGGACCGCGCCGCGCTCGCGCAGCATGCGATGAAGATCGCCGACGAAGCCGCGCGCCTGCGCGGGCTCGCCGGCACGTTCGAGCGCTGGCACGAGCAGATGATCTCGCTGACCACGCAGAACCAGGACATGCGCGCGAAGAACCAGGAGCTGTCGGCGATCGTCGCGCACGTGTCGATCGTGTCGCTGAACGCATCGATCGAGGCGGCGCGTGCGGGCACGGCCGGGCGCGGCTTCTCGATCGTCGCGAGCGAGGTGCGCGGGCTGGCCGCACGCTCGCAGCAACTGTCGAACAGCTATCGCGACAGCCTGAACCGCAACGATCTCGTGACGGCCGCGACGTTCCAGGACATCCAGGCCGGCGGCAAGATGATCACGGCCGCGCTCGCGACGGTCGAGACGCTGGCCGGGCAACTGCACGCGCGGATCGACGGAGAGGCGGCGTGATCAGCGCTCAGGCAAAAGCCGGCTTCGAGCGAATCTTCCTCGATGCGGCGCGCACGCGGCTCGCGTCCGGCGGCGCGTGCGACATCCGGCCGTCGGCCGGCGATGCGCACGATCCTGCGCGCGCGACTTCGCGATCGAAACCGAAGGTGCCCGAGTACGTCGTGGTTCTGACGATATCGGCGCTGCATTTCCGCCTGCTGCTCGCGCTGCGCTTCAGCGACGACGATGCGACGCGCGGCCATTTCGCCGGCGCGACGGCGGGCACGAACGGGCAGCGGCCGCTGCCCGAAGCGTTCATGGAAGTCGCGAACCTGTGCTGCGGCGCGATCAACCAGGCGCTGACCGCGCCGTTTCCCGATCTGGGAATGTCGACGCCTTCCCTGCTGAGCGGTGCGAGCATCGACTGCCTGCCCGCGCTCGCACCCGATTACGTGGCCGCGTACGACCTGACGCTCGACGGCGACGTGCGGGTCGGCGCGACGCTGTGCGTATGCGCGAACGCGCCGGTCGATTTCCATGTGCCGGAAACGGCTGCGGTGGATACCGGCGGCGAGCTCGAACTGTTCTGATCGACCATTAGGAACCCTTGGGATGACCGAAGACCAACCCGTCAGCAAGGTGCTCGTGCTCGACGACAGCCGCACGCACGCCGATGCGATCAAGCGTTTCTGCGACGAGCACAACCTGGTCGGCCTGACCGTGCGGCGCAGCCGATTGCTGAAGGTGCTGCGCTCGAACATCGATCTCGGCGCGATCCTGCTCGCCGAAGATTACGGCGGCTCGCCGGTCGAGAGCGCGATCATCGCGACGCAGATCGATGCGCTGCGGCCCGAGCTGCCGATCATCCTGCGCCGCGAATCGCTCGCGTCGCGCGATGGGCTGCCCGACGCGCTCGCGCGGGTGGCATGCGCGGCCTACGTCGCGGACGACATGACGCCGCTCAAGCGCGCGATCGACGAATACCTGTTCGGCCGCGACTACCCGAACGCGCTCGTGCGCGGCATCTCGGAGATTACCGAGGCGCGCATCGACAGCCTGTTCCCGGGTATGACGATCGAGCACGAAACGCCGTGCATCGTCCGCGACCAGATCATCTTCGGCGAGGTGTTCAGCCTGATCGCGCTCGAAAGCGCGTGGTGCCGCGGCTACATGCTGCTGCAGACGAGCGAGCAGCCGCTGCTCGACATGATCGGCGGCACGCGCGACAGCGGCCGTGCGCCGGATTTCCGCGACGTGAACAGCGTGCTCGGCGAGCTCACCAATCTCGTTTGGGGCGCGTTCAAGAACCGCTATCTCGGCGACGCCGAGGCGCTGGCGCGCCATCCGGTTCAGGTGCCGCTCGTCGTCAATCACAAGCAGAAGTTCATCTCGTTCGGCGGCGACTGTCCGCAGCTTTGCTTCAAGTACCGGATGACCGACCCGGCATCCGGGCGCTCCGTCTGTCTCGACCAGCGTTTCGTGTTCAGCCTGAGCTGGTCGCCGGAGGATTTCCGCGAATCGGTGCAGGACGTGGGGCCGATGGTCGAATCGGGTGAACTCGAACTGTTTTGAATGTTGAAGTCCGAAAGAAAGGAAGGGGAATACGACATGGCAAAGATTCTGGTGGTCGACGATTCGGGTACGGTGCGCGACGAGGTCGCGGGCTTCCTGCGCAATCACGGGCTCGACGTCGCGACGGCCGTCGACGGCAAGGACGGGCTCGCGAAGCTCAAGGCGACGCCCGGCGTGCGCCTCGTGATCAGCGACGTGAACATGCCGAACATGGACGGCCTGACCATGGTCGAGAAGATCCGCGGCGAACTGGCGAACACTGCCGTCAACGTCGTGATGCTGACGACCGAAAGCAGCCCGGCGATGAAGGAGCGCGGCAAGGCGGCCGGCGTGAAGGGCTGGATCGTGAAGCCGTTCAAGGGCGACGCGGTGCTCGATGCGCTGAAGAAGCTCGCGGGCTGACGCGCATTGGGCTGGAGCGGGTCCGATACCGGTACCGCGTTCAACGCTGCGGCCCGGGTTGCACGGCTGCTGCGCCGTCGCGCACATCAGGCTGCGGCAGACGATCACGCGCGGCGGGCAGCGCTTGATGGTGGCGAATAGCGCGCGCAATTTACAGCGCACGGCGATATCCGTATCCTGCCGGATGCCGAGGGCGGCGTGCGTGCGCGTCATGCGCATCACGCCCGGCATCCGTAACAATCGGGAACGGGATTCCAATGAAAATCGAAATCGATCGGGCAGCGCCCGCGCGCGGCGCATGCGTGGCGCTGGTGGCCGCGCTGATGGGCGGATGCGCAAGCACCGGGCCGCAGGCCGGACAGCAGGCCGCCGCCGACAGCGGTTCGTCGTACAGCTGCAATCGTGCGCAAGCCGACGGGCAGGTGTCGGCCGGAGGGGGAGCCAACGGTTGCTATTTCGTGCTGCACGATCCCGCGACGAAACGGGCGCTGCCGAATACGCGCTATGCATTTGCGCTTTACACGAGCGCGGCCCAGAACACCAAGGAACTTGAAGTCGAAGGCACGACCGACGAGAAGGGGCGCACGGCGTTTGTGCGCTCCGCCGCGCCGATCGATGCTTCGCGCATGGTGCTCGTCAGCATGATCGGCGTCGGCCCGACCGCACGTATTCCGGTGCTGGTCCGGCCGACGGACGGCCGGCGCATCCCGTTCGCGGCTTACAGGGTCACGGGCTGCAACGGCCCGTACGAAGGTGTGACCGACGAAGCGGGGCACGGCGTGATGTACCGCTGCAAGACACCGTCGAAGATCGACGTGTCGTTCCATCAGTCACGCCCGTAGGGCTGGCGAAATGGCGCCCGAATCGGCGCGTGCGGCCGCGCAGCACATGGAGATGCTGATCGTGAAGGGCGTCTTCCTTGCCGTGGTGGGCACGTGCATGCTGATCGGCGTCGTCATGTATGCGCAATCGACGCGCGAGTTCCTGCGGACGTCGGTCGTCGTGCCGGGCCACGTCGTGAGGCTGAACGCGGGCCCGCATCATCCGGAGATCGCGTTCACGACGCTTGCGGGCGAGCATGTCGAATACCCGCAGGGCGGCGACGTCAGCGTGAAGGACGGCGCGACGGTCGAGGTGCGCTACGCGCCGGAGGCGCCCGCGATGACCGCGCGAATGAATACGTTCGGCGCGATCTGGGGCGACGTGCTGACCTTTGGTGTCATGGGTGCCGTCTTTTTCCTGGCCGGTATCGGGCACCTTTGGTCGGGCGTGCGCGCATGGCGCAGCGGGCGCACGCGCGCTTGAGCGCTTGAGCGCCGGCGCCGGCGCCGGTGCCACGCGACTGGACTGGACGCCGCGCGGAATGTGGAGGACCATTTCATCGACATGCCGCGAACGCGCGTGCGTCATCGCTGCCCGTTCGTGCCGCCGCGAATCCCGCCGAACCCCGTCGAGCGAAACATCATGGAACCCGATCAAGAAACTGCCGAGCCGATCCTGTTGCGCGACGTGCGCGACGGCGTCGTCACGCTGCGGCTGAACCGGCCGCAGCAGTTCAACGCGTTGTCCGAAGCGATGCTCGCGAGCCTGCACGACGCGTTCGGTGCGCTGGCGGCCGATCCGCACGTGCGCTGCGTCGTGCTGGCCGCGCAAGGCAAGGCGTTCTGCGCGGGCCACGACCTGCGGCAGATGCGCGGCAAGCCGGAACTCGACTACTACCGCTCGCTGTTCGCGCAGTGCAGCCGAGTGATGCTCGCGATGCGGGCGTTGCCGGTGCCGGTGATCGCACGCGTGCAGGGCATCGCGACGGCGGCCGGCTGCCAGCTCGTCGCCGCGTGCGATCTGGCGATCGCGGCGGATACCGCGCGTTTCGCGGTGTCGGGCATCAACGTCGGGCTGTTCTGTTCGACGCCGGCCGTCGCGCTGAGCCGCAACATCACGGCGAAGCGCGCGTTCGACATGCTCGTGACCGGGCGCTTCGTCGATGCGGCGACGGCCGCCGCGTGGGGGCTCGTCAACGAGGCCGTGCCCGAGGACGCGCTCGATGCGGCCGTCGCGCGCAAGGTCGCTGAGATCGTCGCGAAGAGCCCGGCCGCGGTGCGGTACGGCAAGCAGATGTTCTACCGCCAGCGCGAGTTGCCGCTCGACGAAGCGTATGCGTATGCGGGCGACGTGATGGCCCGCAACATGATGGAAGAGGATGCGGGCGAAGGGATCGACGCGTTCCTCGAGAAGCGGAAGCCGACGTGGCGTTCGTAGTACACCGCCGGATAGGCAGGTCGAGCGGAGCGGAAGGGCTGTAACAAACGCGTATTCTCCGGCTCGGGTTTCCCGTCGGCCGGAACGCAAACGGGCCGCCGAGGCGGCCCGCAAGTGAAGCGGCAGGCGCGGCGGCGCGGTAGTGCGCCGCAGCATCGACGTCGATCAGCGCCCGTAGCTCCCGGTCCGCAGCGCCGGCTGCGCGGTCGATGCGCCGGGCGGCACGATCACGACCGGCACGCGGCGCGCGAGTGCGCACATCAGCTCGTAGCCGATCGTGCCGCTGGCTTCCGCGACATCATCCACCTTCACCTGGTCGCCCCACAGCTCGACGCTCGACCCGATGCCCGCGTTCGGGCACGGCGTCAGGTCGACGGTCAGCATGTCCATCGACACGCGGCCGACGATGCGCGTCATCACGCCGTCCACCGCGATCGGCGTGCCGGTCGGCGCGTGGCGCGGATAGCCGTCCGCGTAGCCGCACGCGACGACGCCGATCCGCATCGGCCGGTCGGCCGTGAAGCGGCGGCCGTAGCCGACGGTTTCTTCCGGCGACAGCGTCTGCACGCCGATGATCTTGCTCGTCAGCGTCATCGCGGCCATCAGCGGCGTGTCGGCGATATGCCGCGCCGCACCGGTCGGCGACGCGCCGTACAGGATCGTGCCGGGCCGCACCCAGTCGCGGTGCGCGCGCGGATGCCACAGCACGGCCGCCGAATTCGACACCGAGCGCTCGCCCGGAATCCCGGCCGTGGTCGCGTCGAACTGATCGAGCTGCCAGTCCACCTCGCCTTCGTCGGCGTTCGCGAAATGCATCATCAGCGTGATCCTGCCGATCGACGGTGCGCTCGCCGCGCGCTCCCACGCAGCGCGGAACGCGGCGGGCCGGTAGCCGAGCCGGTTCATCCCGGAATTCATCTTGAGCTGGATGTCGATCGGCTGCTGCGGCTTCGCCGCGATCAGCAGGTCGAGCTGCTCGTCGCAGTGCACGGCCACCGTCAGCCGGTGGCGATCGGCCAGCTCGACGTCGGCCGGCACGAAGATCCCTTCGAGCAGCAGCACGGGCTTGTCCCAGCCGAGTTCGCGCACGCGCACGGCTTCGTCGAGATCGAGCAGACCGATACCGTCGGCGGCCGCGAGGCCCGGGTAGATCCGCTCGATGCCGTGGCCGTATGCGTTGGCCTTGATCACGGCCCACACGCGCGATAACGCGGCGGTGCGGCGGATGAAGTCGAGGTTGTGACGGATGGCGTCGGGGCGGATATGGGCGACGATGGGACGGGGCATGGCGATGGCTCGGGTCGGATGTCGTTCGGCGCGCGGCGGCGCGCCCGGATCGGCAAGGCTGGCGCGGTAACGCACCAAGCCAGTGATGAGCGCTATCTTATTGGTGTTCGACCAGTTTTAATTAACGTATTTGTCGATGATTTGGTGGAATTTTTGGTGGCGGACCCACGCTCGCCGCAGCCGTCGGCGGCACGTGCAGCCGAGTCTCCCGTCTAGAAAACCGGTGCGCGAACGGCGCGGCGCAATGCTAAGCTCTCGGCGATCTTGTCATTGAATAATGTAATCATAAAGGAGGAGACTTTGATGACGACGTCCCAGCTGTGCCTGTTCATCGTGGCGCTGTTGCCGTTCCCGCTGACGTTCCTGGCCAAGGCGCGCAAGGGCTACGACAACCGTACGCCGCGCGACTACCTGGCGAAACTCGAAGGCTGGCGCGCACGGGCGCAGGCCGCGCACCAGAACGCGTGGGAAGCGCTTGCGCTGTTCACGGCCGCGCTGGTGGTCGCGTGGCACAACGGCGCGAATGCGCACCACGTCGACCAGCTCGCGATGGGTTTCGTCGCGATCCGCGTTGTCTATACGCTGATGTACCTGCTGAACTGGGCGTCGCTGCGTTCGCTCGTGTGGTTCGGCGGGATGGCGTGCGTCGTCGCGCTGTTCTTCGCCACGCCGTGAGCGGCCGGTGAGCAGGCGGTGCCGGCGGTGTTATGCGCCGCCCGCGCCCCGCGCATGACTGTCGTTGGATGCGGGCGCAACGATCTTGGCGACGAACGGCGGCGCATCCGCTTCGCGGCGCAGGAACGCGATCAACGGATCGAGCAGCCGGTGCCGCGTCGAAGGATGGCGGCGCAGCACGAAGCGCCATGACGCATCGCGCTGAAGGCCCGGCACCAGCGGCACCAGGCGCCCGCTGCGCAGTTCGGGCTCGATGAGCGGCATGCGGCCGAGCGCGATGCCCGCGCCGCCGACCGCCGCGCCGATCACCTGGCTGAAGCTGCTGTAGCGGACGATCTTCGTTTCGAAATCGTCCGGCAAGCCGAACTCCGACGCCCAGTTGCGCCAGTCGATCTCGGGGCTGTTTTCGTGCATCTCCTGCAGCAGCCGCGAGCGGCACACATACCCCGACGCGTACGGATACAGCTCGGGGCTGCATACCGGAAACACGGTCTCCCGCATCAGCACGTCGTCGTCGGCCCGCAGCCGGTGCGCGGGCACGTGCACGATCGCCAGATCGATGCCGCTGCGCGCGAAATCGGGTTCATCTTCGAGCACGACGGCATGCAGCGGCGTTTCGGGATGAAGCGACGAGAATTCCGCGAGACGGCGCGCGAGCCACATCGACGAAAACGGCGCGTTGGCGGAAACGGTGAGCCGTTGCGCGGTGCCGCGAATCTCGGCGCAGGCGTCGGTCAGGCGCGACAGCGCGTCGCTGACGGCCGGCAGCAGGCGTGCGCCGGCCGGCGTGAGGCCGATGCCGCCGAGCCCCGTGCTGCGTTCGAGCAGCCGCGCGCCGAGCGATTCCTCGAGCGCGCGGATCTGATGGCTGACCGCGCTGGTCGATACGTTCAACTCGGCCGCCGCGCGCGCGAACCCGCCGAGGCGGACAGCCGCCTCGAAAGCACGCAGTGCGCTGAGGGGAGGAAGGTGCGACATGCGGGGTATTGTAGTTGACTCAACACCCGTTGAAAAATCATCTTTTGCCGCGCGCGGGCCGCGCGGGTAGCCTCGATCCGGTCAAGAAAAACCGCACCAAACACCGACTGGAGGGCTTCATGTATTTCGACCGACGACTATGGGCAATGATGGCGGGACTACGCTGGCGGGTGGCCGCGGCCGTCGCGCTCGGGCTGCTCGCGATGAGTGTCGGCATCCTCCGTTTCGTGTTTCTCGGCCGCGTGCTGGCGCTGGTCTTTTCCGGCGCGCCGGTGCGTAGCATCGCCGAAGCCGTCGTTGCAACGGCGGCCTGCGTGCTGCTGCGCGCGTGGCTCGACCATCGCCGCACGGTGCTCGCGCAGCACACGGCGGGCCGCGTGCAAGCCACGTTGCGCGCGCGGCTGTTCGACCGGATCGCCGCACTCGGGCCCGCATGGTTCAGCGGC
Organism: Burkholderia sp. BE17; assembly: GCF_009362305.1. Classification (NCBI taxonomy): domain Bacteria; kingdom Pseudomonadati; phylum Pseudomonadota; class Betaproteobacteria; order Burkholderiales; family Burkholderiaceae; genus Burkholderia; species Burkholderia sp. BE17. Next base: position 17,817 of record NZ_WHNU01000051.1, on the reverse strand, counting down.
GAACGCACGGGCGGCGTGATGCTGGCCGTCGTCGACGGCGTCGAGCAACTGCAGACCTTCTTCGGCGTCTACCTGCCGCAGCTCGTGATCGCCGCGTGCGCGCCGGTGATGATCTTCGCGGTGCTCGCGTGGTGGGACGTGCCGACGGCCGCGATCCTGCTGGTCGCGGCGCTCGTCACGCTCGCGCTGCCGCAGCTCGTGCATCGCGCCGACCGGCGCGCGGCGCTCGCACGCTCGGCCGCCTTCAAGGCGTTCGGCGAGGAGTTTCTCGATGCGGTGCAGGGCCTGCCGACGCTGAAGGCGTTCGGGCAGAGCACCGCGTTCGGCGCGAAGCTGGCCGCGAAGGCGCGCGCGTTATCCGACAGCACGTTCTGGGTGCTCGCGCTCGGCCTGCTGACGCGGCTCTTCACCGATCTCGGCACCGGCCTCGGCGCGGCCGCGGCGATCGCGGTCGGCGCGTGGCGCGTGCGGCACGGCGACATGAGCCTCGAGGCGCTGCTGATCGTGCTGATGGCCGGCAGCGAGATATTCCGGCCGCTGCGCGACCTGCGCGCGGTGCTGCACCAGGGGATGATCGGCCAGTCGGCGGCGAATGCGATCCACGCGCTGCTCGACGCGGGCAGCCATGCGCCGGCCGCCGACGCGCCGCGCGTGACGGGCCTGCGGCCGGAGATCGTGTTCGACCGCGTCAGCTTCGCGTATCCGGGGCGTCGCGCGGATGCGCATGCGGCGCTGAGCTTCTCGGTTCGCGCAGGCGAGACGGTGGCGATCGTCGGCCCGAGCGGCGCGGGCAAGTCGACCATCGTGCGCCTGCTGCTGCGGCAGCACGATGCGCAGGGCGGCGCGATCCGCATCGGCGGCCACGACGTGCGCGCGCTCGACGCCGGCCAGGTGCGCGAGATGATCGCGGTCGTCGCGCAGGATGCGACGCTGTTCGACGGCAGCGTCGCCGACAACCTGCGGCTCGGCCGCCCCGACGCGAGCGATGCGGACATGATCGCGGCCGCTCGCGCCGCCAACGCGCACGATTTCATCTCGGCGCTGCCCGACGGTTACGCGACGCGCATCGGCGAACGCGGGCTCATGCTGTCCGGCGGCCAGCGCCAGCGCATCGCGATTGCGCGCGCGCTGCTGCGCGATGCGCCGATCCTGCTGCTCGACGAGGCGCTGTCGTCGGTCGACGCGGAAAACGAAGCGCTGATCCAGCAGGCGCTCGACCGGCTCACGCGCGGACGGACGACGCTCGTGCTCGCGCACCGGCTGTCCAGCGTGATCGGCGCCGACCGCATCCTGGTGCTCGACCAGGGGCAGGTGGTCGACGAGGGGACGCACGCGGCGCTGATCGCGCGCGACGGCCCGTATCGCCGGCTGATGGGGCCGCAACTCGAAGCGGTTGCCGAATCGATCGGCGCGACGACGACAGCCGTCGCCACCGCGCGTGCGTCGTCGGGCCCGCAGGTAAGGCCGCTGAACGACGACGCGGCGACGATCGGCTGGCCGGAAACGTTGCGGACGCTGCTGCGCTTCGTGCGGCCGTGGAAGGGCAAGGTCGCGCTGACCGTGCTGTTCGGGATCGGCCGCGTGCTCGCGTTCATCGGCGTCGGCGTGATCGGCGCGCTGGTGGTCGGCGCCGTGTCGGCCGGTTACGCGAGCACGTCGCTCGTCGCGGCGCTGCTCGTGATCGCGCCGGTGGCGGCCGTGCTGCACTGGCTCGAATCGTGGCTCGCGCACGACATGGCATACCGGCTGCTTGCGGAAATGCGCATCGCGCTGTTCGCGACGCTCGAACGCCTCGCGCCGGCCGGGCTGTTGCGCCGCCGCTCCGGCGATCTCGTCGCGCTCGCGACGCAGGACGTGGAGACGGTCGAGTATTTCTATGCGCATACGCTGGCGCCCGCGTTCGTCGCGGTGCTCGTGCCGGCCGGCGTGCTGGTGCTGCTCGCGTCGGTCGCGTGGCCGCTCGCGCTCGTGCTGCTGCCGTTCCTGCTGTGGGCGGGGCTGGCGCCCGTGCTGGCCCGCCGCGACGTCGACCGGCTCGGCACCGGTGCGCGCGAAGCGCTCGGCCAGCTCGGCGCGCACCTGACCGAAACGATCCAGGGGCTCGCGGAGCTGACCGCGTTCCAGGCGATCGCGCGCCGGCGCGAAGCATTCGTGGCCGAGGTCGATGCGTACCGGAAGCAGCGCGCGAAGCTGCTCGATGATCTGTCGACGCAAAGCGCCGCGCTGGAAATCGCGAGCGGGCTCGGCGGGCTGGCCGTTGCCGCGCTCGGTGCGCTGCTGTGCGCGCGCGGATGGTTTCCGCGCGAGTCGTTGCCGCTGCTGGTGCTGGTTGCGGTGGCCGCGTTCATGCCGGTTGCCGAAATCGGCCAGGTCGCGCGCCAGCTAGCCGACACGATCGCGTCGACGCGACGGTTGCGTGCGCTCGAGAAGGAGCCCGTGACCGTGACGGACGGCACGCGGCCGATGCCCGGCAATCCGGCGGTGCGTTTCGAGGAAACCTGCTTCACGTATCCGGGCCGCGGCGTGCCCGCGATCGACCGCGTGAGCTTCGAGGTGCCGCCCGGCAGCACGGTCGCGCTGGTCGGCGCGTCGGGCGCCGGCAAGTCGACCGTCGCAAGCCTGCTGCTGCGCTTCTGGGATCCGCAGCAGGGCCGCGTGACGCTCGGCGGCATCGACCTGCGCGACTTGCGGCTCGACGACCTGCGGCAGCACATCGCGCTGGTTGCGCAGGATACCTACCTGTTCAACGACACGCTCGAAGCAAACATCCGGCTCGCCGCGAGCGATGCGTCCGACGCGGACGTGCAGCGTGCGATCGATCATGCGGCGCTCGGCGATTTCGTCGCGCGGCTGCCGGACGGGCTCGCGACACGCGTCGGCGAGCGCGGCGTGCAGCTGTCGGGCGGCCAGCGCCAGCGCGTCGCGATCGCGCGCGCGTTCCTGAAGGATGCGCCGGTGCTGATCCTCGACGAGGCGACGTCCCACCTGGACACGATCAGCGAGCAGCAGATCCGCACGGCGCTGGAAGACCTGATGACGCAGCGGACGTCGATCATCATTGCGCACCGGCTGTCGACCGTGCGCAATGCCGACACGATCCTCGTGATCGAGCAGGGCCGCGTCATCGAGGCCGGGCGTCATGCGGAACTGTTGGCGCGGCAGGGCGCGTATGCACGGCTCGTGTCGCATCAGGCGAGCGGGGTGGCGGCGTGATCGATGCTGTATCGGTGTGCCGCCGGACGGCGTTTCCATGCGAATCTCGCAACGTTCGTTGAGCCGCGCCGGCGGTTGCCGGCTTCGCGGGCACGGCCGCCCCGGCATGCCGCCGCGTTGAATCGCTGCTGACACGCCGCACGAACGCACGAACGCACGAACGCACGAACGCACGAACGCACGAACGCACGAACGCACGAACGCACGAACGCACGAACGCACGAACGCACGAACGCACGAACGAACGAACGAACGAACGAACGAGCGGGCGGGCCGTGGCGAACGCGCTCGCGGTAGCTCTGTCGTCATCTCGCCGCACTTGTTGCTCGGGGCGGCAAGCCTGCCGGCCCGCACCAGGCACGGGCCATCCCTCTCTCCACGTTCCGCCATCCGCCCGCGCGGCGCGACCCGGCCCGTGCGCTCCGCCCGGCCATCTCCCCATTCCTCCGATCTATCCGGCCCGCGCGGCCCGGGTTTGTCTCGATGAAATTCCCCGTTGCGCACTTTTTTGTTGTCGTAGTATCGCCGTTGACAACACATGTTGCACTAATGTCTAATTCGACATCGCATGTTGCGGTGCTGCTTGATGTCGTCGTTCCCGCCGGCCGGCTGGCCGGCTACATCGCTCAATCATGCGGAGAGAAACCATGAGTCGCCGTTCCTTCCTGAAAGCCGTCGCGGTCGTTGCCGCGCTCGGCGCAAGCCTCGCTCACGCGGATACCAAGACGCTCGTCGTCGGCACCGATACGTCGTTCATGCCGTTCGAGTTCAAGCAGGGCGACAAGTACGTCGGCTTCGATCTCGACCTGTGGGCCGAGATCGCGAAGGACCAGGGCTGGAAATACACGATCCAGCCGATGGATTTCGCGGGCCTGATCCCGGCGCTGCAGACGCAGAACATCGATGTCGCGCTGTCGGGGATGACGATCAAGGAGGAGCGCAAGAAGGCGATCGACTTCTCCGCGCCGTACTACGACAGCGGCCTCGCGGCGATGGTGCAGACCGGCAACACGACGATCAAGTCGATCGACGACCTGAACGGCAAGGTGATCGCCGCGAAGACGGGCACCGCGACGATCGACTGGATCAAGGCGCACCTGAAGCCGAAGGAGATCCGCCAGTTCCCGAACATCGACCAGGCCTACCTCGCGCTTGAAGCCGGCCGTGTCGACGCGGCGATGCACGACACGCCGAACGTGCTGTTCTTCGTGAACAACGAAGGCAAGGGCAAGGTGAAGGTCGCGGGCCAGCCGGTCAGCGGCGACAAGTACGGGATCGGTTTCCCGAAGGGCAGCCCGCTCGTGCCGCAGGTCAACGCGTCGCTCGTGAAGATCAAGGCCGATGGTCGTTACGCGCAGATCTACAAGAAGTGGTTCGGCGCCGAGCCGCCGAAGATGTGAGCGTGACGCCGCAACAGCGCGCGGCCGTGTGGCCGCGCCGGTCTTGATTCGAACGGGGAGCGACAAGTGAATTTCGATTGGTCGGCGATCTGGGCGGCGTTGCCGGACCTGATGGACGGGGTCCGGTTGACGGTGTTCATCGCATTTTTCGGGCTGGTGGGCGGTTTCATCGTCGGGATGGTCGCGGGCATGTTCCGCGCATACGGACCGAAGGCGATGAACGTGCTCGCACAGGTCTACATTGAATTGATCCGCGGCACGCCGATCGTCGTGCAGGTGATGTTCCTGTATTTCGCGCTGCCGTTGCTCGCGCACATTCGCATCGACGGCCTGACGGCCGCGATCATCGCGATCACGGTGAACTCCGGCGCGTATCTCGCGGAAGTGGTGCGCGGCGCGCTGCTGTCGATCCCGAAGGGGCTGACGGAAGCGGGGCTCGCGATGGGCTTGTCGATGCCGCGCGTGCTGCTGAAGGTGGTCGGGCCGCTGGCGTTCCGGCGGCTGATTCCGCCGCTCGGCAACCAGTGCATCGTGAGCCTGAAGGACACGTCGCTGTTCATCGTGATCGGCGTCGGCGAACTGACGCGCAAGGGCCAGGAAATCATCGCGGGCAATTTCCAGGCGGTCGAGATCTGGAGCGCGGTGGCTGTCATCTACCTGCTGCTGACCGGCGCGATGACGCTGACGCTGCGGCTCGTCGAAAAGAGGATGCGCATTCTATGAGCATGATCGAATTCCAGAACGTGTCGAAGCGCTTCGGCCACGTGCCGGTGCTGAAGCGTATCGACCTGAAGATCGACGCGGGCGAAGTGGTTGTCGTGATCGGCCCGTCGGGCTCGGGAAAATCGACGATGCTGCGCTGTATCAACGCGCTCGAGAAAATCACCGGCGGCGAACTGCTCGTCGACGGCCAGAGCGTGCGCGGCAACGCGACGACGATCCGCAACATCCGGCTCGAAGCCGGCATGGTGTTCCAGCAGTTCAACCTGTTTCCGCAAATGACGGCGCTCGAAAACGTGATGTTCGGGCCGACCCAGGTGCGCGGCGCATCGCGCGCCGAGGCACGCGACCAGGCGATGGCGCTGCTCGACAAGGTCGGCCTCGAATCGCGCGCGAATCATTACCCGTCCGAGCTGTCGGGCGGCCAGCAGCAGCGTGTCGCGATCGCGCGCGCGCTCGCGATCCGGCCGCGGCTGATGCTGTTCGACGAGCCGACGTCGGCGCTCGATCCGGAATTGCGCCACGAAGTGCTGAAAGTGATGCAGGATCTCGCTACCGAAGGGATGACGATGATCGTCGTCACGCACGAGATCGGCTTCGCGAAGCGGGTCGGCACGCGGCTGCTGTTCATGGATCAGGGCGGCATCGCCGAGGACGGCCATCCGGTCGACCTGATCGACCGGCCGCCGACGCCGCGCCTGAAGGAGTTCCTGAAACACGTGTCCTGAACGAAACCGAAACATTCGACATGCCGCTTTCCCTTACCCCCGTCATCGCCGGCGCGCCGTTCGACATCGGCGTGCGCCTCGGCGAACTCGCCCGTCCCGTGTTCGATGCGTACATGAAGCAGAGCAGCGCGTGGCAGGCCGTGCGCCGCTGGCGCGGCCATCCGTTCGTCGATACGCTGCGGCAGGCCGCGCTGGCCGCATATCCCGATCTCGTCGCGGAACTGGACGGGATCGCGGCGGGCATCGGCTGGCCGGCCGAGGACATCTTTCTGTGGAACTGCCGCGGCGAGCTGATCCACAACGCGCCGGACGGCTGCACGACGCTCGCCGCGCGCGGCGCGGACGGCACGCGCTGGATCGCGCACAACGAGGACGGCGACCCGTTCCTGCGCGAGCGCTGCCTGCTCGTCGACGTGCAGCCGGCAGGCAAGCCGGGCTTCATCAGTTTCTACTACCCCGGTTCGCTGCCGGGCCATACGTTTGCCGCGAACCGCGCGGGCATCGCGCAGGCGATCAACAACCTGCGAATCCGCACGCCGGCACCGGGCGTGCCGCGGATGATCCTCGCGCGCGCCGTGCTCGACGCGACGTCGCTCGACGCGGCGGCCGACGTGCTGCGCCTGCATGCACGCGCGAGCGGCTTTCATCACACGCTCGGCGCGACCGGCGATGCGCGGCTGCTGAGCATCGAAGCGAGCGCCGCGCGTTGTTCGGCGATCGACGTCGCGCGGCTCGCGGGCCATGCGAACCATCTCGTGCATCCCGGTTGCGAAGCGGAAGCACAGATCGTCACGCAATCGTCGGCCGACCGCCAGCGGCGCGTCGACGCGCTGACACCCGGCATCGACGCGATCGACGAAGCCGCGCTGCTGCGCGTGCTCGGCGATCGCGCGCCGGAAGGGCTGCCGATCTACCGCGACGACCCGGCCGACCCCGACGACGAGAACACGCTCGCAACCGCGGTGTTCGCGATCGGCGCGGCAGCGATCGATTTCACCATTCACCAGCACGGCACGCAGCGCTTCGCGACGCGCATCGTGCCGTCCGGGCGCGCGCACGGCGCGTCCTGATCCATGAGGCAACGCATGACGACCGTTTTTCATCGCGCTCCGCGCGCGACCTTGCCCGTCGCCGTCGCAGGCGACGGCATCGAGATCATCGACTCGACCGGCAAACGCTATATCGACGCATGCGGCGGCGCGGCCGTCTCGTGTCTCGGCCACAGCAACCAGCGCGTGATCGACGCGATCAAGCGCCAGGTGCAGCAACTGCCGTACGCGCATACGTCGTTCTTCACGACCGACGTGGCCGAGGAACTGGCCGACCGGCTCGTCGACGGCGCGCCGGCCGGCCTCGAACACGTGTATTTCGTATCGGGCGGCTCCGAGGCGATCGAGGCCGCGCTGAAGCTCGCGCGCCAGTATTTCGTCGAGAAGGGCGAGCCGCAGCGCCGCCATTTCATCGCGCGGCGCCAGAGCTATCACGGCAACACGCTCGGCGCGCTCGCGATCGGCGGCAACGCGTGGCGGCGCGAGCCGTTCCTGCCGTTGCTGATCGAAGCGCATCACGTGAGCCCGTGCTACGCGTATCGCGACCAGCAGGCGGGAGAAACCGACGAAGCGTATGCGCAGCGCCTCGCGGACGAGCTCGAGCAGAAGATCGTTGAACTCGGCGCGGAAAACGTCGCGGCGTTCGTTGCGGAAACGGTGGTGGGCGCAACGGCCGGCGCGGTGCCGCCGGTGCGCACGTACCTGAAGAAGATACGCGCGGTGTGCGACAAGTACGGTGTCCTGCTGATTCTCGACGAGATCATGTCGGGGATGGGGCGCACGGGCTACCTGTACGCGTGCGATGAAGACGGCGTCGCGCCCGACCTGCTGACGATCGCGAAAGGGCTCGGCGCGGGCTACCAGCCGATCGGCGCGACGCTCGTCAGCGACCGCATCTACCGGACGATCGTCGACGGGTCGGGCTTCTTCCAGCACGGCCACACGTATCTCGGCCACGCGACCGCATGCGCAGCAGCGCTCGAAGTGCAGCGCGTGATTGCCGAAGAGAATCTGCTAGACAATGTGAAGGCGCGCGGCGAGCAGTTGCGTGCGTCGCTGCGCGAGCACTACGGCGCGCATCCGCATGTCGGCGACGTGCGCGGCCGCGGGCTGTTCGTCGGCGTCGAGCTCGTGCGCGATCGCGACAGCAAGGCGACGTTCGATCCCGCGCTGAAGCTGCACGCGGCGGTTAAGCGCGAGGCGATGCAGCGCGGCTTGATGGTGTATCCGATGGGCGGGACGATCGACGGCATCCACGGCGATCACATCCTGATCGCACCGCCGTTCGTTTGCACCGCGCAGCAGATCGATGCGATCGTCGAGCGGCTGTCGGGCGCGATCGGCGCGGCGCTCGCCGCGGCCGGCGCGTGACGGCATCGATGTACTGAACCCATACCGGAATCACCATGACAGACAGACTGCCGCCGTTCGATCCCGCATCGGCCACCGACGCACAGAAGGCCGTGCTGGCCGACATACTCAGCGGCCTGCGCGGCAACCTGAACGGGCCGTTTCTCGGCTGGATCGCAAGCCCCGAGCTGGCCCAGCACGCGCAGAAGCTCGGCGCGTTCTGCCGCTACCGCACGGGCCTGCCGCTGCGGCTGTCGGAGCTCGCGATTCTCGTGACGGCCGCGCGCTGGCGCTCGCAGGCCGAGTGGCACATCCACCATCCGATCGCGCTCGACGCGGGCGTTCCTGCCGCAACGGCAGAGGCGATCCAGTGCGGCGTCGAACCTGCATTCGAGTCGGACGACGATGCGCTGATCCATGCGTTCGCCAGCGAGCTGTACGACACGCGGCGCATCAGCGACGCGACGTTCGCGCGCGCGCAAGCGCGCTTCGGCCACGAAACCGTCGTGAATCTCGTTGCGCTGCTCGGCTATTACGCGCTCGTCGCGATGACGCTGAACACGTTCGGCATGCGTGCGGACGGGCAAACCGATTTGCCGTTTCCGGAGTAATCGCCGTGCAAATGGCCGTGCATTGATCGTGCCGGAACAGCGGCGCGATACGTCTGACGATCGCGCCGCCGGCATCAATGCAACCAAATGTATTCATGCGGGATCAACGGCCGATGGCCGCGTATGATGGCTTGTTCACGTCGATATGATCGGTGAGCAAGCATGACGAGTACCCGCAAGACCTTGATGATCGCCGGAGGGCTCCTGGTAGCCGCTGCCGGCACTGCATACGTGATGCTGCTGCGCGCGGACCACCGTGCGATCGAAGACGCCGGCATCGGCGATTCGGCCGCGCCGGTTGCTGCGGCGCCCGCGAACAACGATCACGCGGTGCAGGGCGCCATCGCGCCGCCGGCACCGGCTGCCGCGACGGCAGCCCACGCCGATACGGCGCAGAAACAGGCGGCTGTTCCGTCGCCTCCACCCACACCGGCGCAGAAACAAGTGGCTGTTTCGCCACCACCTGCACCTGCACCCGCGCCGGCAGCACCCGCGCGAGTCAGCGCCGCACCTGCATCTGTCCCCGCCGTTCCGGTTGTCAGCGAGAAAGCGCAGCCGGTGGCGAAGCCGAGCGCACCGCCGCCGAAGGTGAACGTCGTGACGGTCGATGCGCAGGATTCGACCCCGCCGGCCGCACAGCAGGCGCAACCGGCTCAGCCGGCTGCGCCGGCGCAGGTCACGCAACGCGCGCCGCGCAAGCGCGACGGCCTCGAACGCCATGCAGCCGCTACGCCTGCCGCACCGAAATCCGCAACGAAAACCGAAACGAAAACCGAAACGCCGGAGACGGCCGCGCTCGTCAGGGAATCGGCGAAGCTCGATCCGTCGCTGCCGCCGCCGATGTCGTCGACGCAGGCAAGCGCCGGTTCGTCTCGGCAGGGCGGTTCGTCGTCGGGCGCGAATCCGGTTGCCGCGGCGATGACCGAGCAACTGGTCAGGCAGTCGAGCAGTTTCAATTCGTCGACCGGCAGCCCGCCCGCGACCGCGAAGTGATGTCGGCGGCGGGCGTCTGTCGAATGACGGATGCGCGTCGCGATCGAGTCGTCGGGGGTGGGCGGGGTGTGCGACGAGCCGTTCGCTAAACGTATCAGCGCATGCGCTTCAGCACCTGTTCAAGGTTTCGACGGTAACGACGCGCAATTTCCATCGAGGTGTTCGCCCGCAAACGCTCGTGCGACAAATCGAGTCGAATCGGGAAGCGAGCCGTTGACGGTTCCGGAGTGGTCGAGTGCCGGATAAAAATGCCACTCGATCCGGTCGCCGGCCCGGCAGGCGTCGGTGGCGAGGGCGACCTGGTCCGGCACGAACACGTCGCGATCCTTGCCGCCCGTTCCGATGAAGATCGGAATGTCCGACTTCAGCGCCGGATAGGCGGCTTCACGCTGGATCGCCTCGAACGCCGGTTTCGGCGAGCGCTTGAAGCTGCTGTCGTACGTGAGCCCGTCCGCGACGATCCTGCTTTCGAGTGCATGCAGGCATTCGCGCCGGCTCAGTTCGAACGCCGGCATCGCGTTGTCGTTCAGGTAGTCGGCGGGAACGAACGCGGGGTCGAGCAACGCAGCGGTTCCGATGCGCAGCATGTCGTACGCGAAGGTCGGGACGACCGACTTGTGCGCGTGTGCCCGCTCGGCATCGGCCGCGCGGTTGCGAACGGCCGCATAGGGCGTGCCGGTTGTCACCACGCCGGCGATAGCCAGTTCGGGCGCATAGGACTTCGCATAGACGGCCGTTGCGAATGCGGCGCGCGCGCCTTGCGACTGCCCGAACACGACGGCGCGGGACGTCAGGTCGAAGCCGCCGTGCTGCACCGCGCGGATGCTGTCGAGAACGTTGTACGCGAGCGGGCGTGTCAGTCCATAGGGATGCACGCCGGGCGCACCGAGGCCCTGATAGTCGGTCGCGACGATCGCGTAGCCGTGGGCGAGCCATTCGTTCAGATAGCGCGTGTCGCGTTCGCTGCGGCGCGCCAGCGACGGCGCGCACACGTTGGCACTGCCGACGGTGCCGTGTGCCCACGCCATCATCGGCCAGCCGCCTTGCGGCGGCGGCCCTTTCGGCAGAAACAGGGCGCCGGACACGACGATCGGCGTGTGGCCGTCGACGCCGTCGGTCGATGTGTAGAGCATCCGGATGTTCTTGCCGGCTTCGGCGAGGCTCTGCTCCGGCGTCAGCGGCTCGGTGCGCAGCAATTGTCCGGGCGTTGCCGGAACGGTGTCGGTCCACGTATAGAAGGCCGGAACGCCGGCGTCCCGCCCGACAGGGAGCGGTTCGGCGGCAAGTGCCCACGTGCAGACGGCGGCGCCGAAGGCCAGCATGACGAACGGTTTGATTGGCGTGCCGAGCATGTTCGGTGTTCCTTGGTTTCCGGGCAGCTTCGACGAAGCCTACGCCCGATCCGGTTAGCAGAGCAAACGGCGTGTCGACGAAGGGCCGCCGTGCGAGCGATGCGGCACGGCGGCCATCGGCCGCTCAGGCGACGGGCAGATAACGTTCCACCAGCCTGGCCCAGAATGCGGAACCGACGACCAGGTTCTCATCGTTGAAGTCGTAGGTCGCACTATGCAGCGTATTCCCGCCTTCGGTCGGGCCATTGCCGATCCGCAGGAACGCGCCGGGGCAGGCCTGCAGCATGTAGGCAAAGTCTTCGCTGCCCATCAACGGCGCCATCTGTTCGGTCACGCGCGCATCGCCAACCAGCTCTTTCGCGACTTCGATCGCGAGCGCGGTTTCTGCATCGGAGTTCGTCACCACCGGGTAGCCTTCCACATAATCGACGACCGCGCGGAGGCCATAACTGTCGGCCTGTGCGTGCACGAGCGCGGTGATTCTTTCCTTCAGCATCCGGCGGACATCCGCGTCGAACGATCGCACGCTGATGTTCAACTCGACTTCGCCCGGAATCACGTTCGGGGCCGATCCGCCGGCGATCTTGCCGATCGTCACCACCGCCGACTGCGTCGGATCGACGTTGCGCGACACGACGGTCTGCAAGGCCATGACGATGCTGCCTGCCGCGACGATCGGGTCGTTGGCAAGATGCGGGCGCGCGGCGTGTCCGCCCTTGCCGATGACCTTCACGAAGACACGGTCGCCCGCCGCCATGAAATGCCCCTTGCGGAACATGAACGTGCCGGCCGGTGCGCCCGGGTGGTTGTGTATCGCGAACACCGCGTCGCACGGAAAGCGCGTGAACAGCCCTTGCTCGACCATGCGCTTGGCGCCGCTGTCGAAGCCGCGCTCCTCGGCGGGCTGGAAGATCAGATGCACGGTGCCGTCGAATCGCCCGCGTTGTGCGAGGTGTCGGGCCGCGCCGAGCAACATCGCGGTATGGCCGTCATGGCCGCACGCATGCATCCGTCCCGGGTGGAGGCTCTTGTGACCGAACGTATTGCGTTCGTCGATCGGCAGCGCGTCCATGTCGGCGCGGATCCCGATGCGGCGTTCGCTCGAACCGAGTCGCAGCGTGCCGACCACGCCGGTGCCGGCGATGCCCGTGGCGACCGTGTAGCCGTATTCCTTCAGGCACGTGGCGACGATCTCGGCGGTCTGCACCTCCTCGAACGCCAGCTCGGGGCAGCAATGCAGCGTATATCGGAGCTTGCGCATGTCGTCGGCAAGCGGCTGCAGGTCGGAGACGGAACTCAGGTCGGGTAAGAGCATGTGCGATCCAGGAAGAAGCGGCTGACTAGAAGGGGCCCCAATGCATGGCGACGCCTGTCGCAATTGCGACGACGCAGATGACGAACCACGCAAGCAGCAGCGGCATGACGAAGCGCACCCACTTGAAGTAGGGAATGCCGGACGTTGCGAGGACAGCCATCAGGACACCGGAAGTCGGGTTGAAGCAGTTGATGAAGCCTTCGCCGAGCAGCACGGCCTGTACCGTGACCTGTCGGGTCAGGTGCAGCGTGTCGCCGAGCGGCGCGAAGATCGGGACGAGTACCGCCGATTCGCCCGACCCGGACGAGATGCCGACATGCATGAGCGCGGCGCTCAGGAACATGCAGATCGCGGCCATCGTGGCATCGAGCGGCGCCAGCATGCCGGCGAGCGTGTTGACGATAGGGTCCAGGATCCTGCCGTCGGCGAGCACGATCGAGATGGCCCGTGCCATGCCCACCACGAGCGCGCCCTTCACGAGCCCGCCGCATCCGTGCAGGAACGTGTCGGCGATCGCCCCCGCGCGCATGCCGCTCACGATCCCGGCGGCAATCGCCATGACGAGAAACATCGCGATCATCTCGGTCTCGGCCCAGTGCCGCGTCGACGAACCGTAGACGAAGACCGCCAGACAGGCGAACACGATGCCGAAGACAGTGAGTTGCGGGGTGTCGAGTCGTCGCGCTGACGAGGGCGGCAGCGTGTCGGCTGCCCGGGTCGTCGAGTCGGAAATCGTTGCGCCGTTCATTCGACAGGCGCGGATTCGTACGACGAGAAAAATGACGGTGGCCGCCAGAAACGCGACATAGATGCACACGCGGAACGTCATGCCGGAAAACATCGGCAGGCCGGCCAGGCGCTGCGACAGTCCGGTCGTCACCGGATTGAGGATGCCCGTGTTGAAGCCGGCATAGGTGCCCAGATACACCACGCCGGCGCCGATTTCCTTCGGTAGCTGCATCGATTCGGCGAGCAGCAACCCGAGCGGGACGAACGCCACGACCGAATTCGTCACGACGCCCAGTGTGCCGAGCAGTGAAAACACGATGCAAATGACGACGACGGTGATGTGCGCGCGTGCGCGGTCGCCCTGTTCGACCAACGCGAGCGCGCCGCGAACGGCGCCCGTCGATTCGAGCACGGCCAGTGCGCCGCCGGTGAACAGGATCAGAAAGATGATCGGCGCGGACGTGGTCATCCCGCTGGCCAGCGCGACGAACATCGCGCCCGGCGTCACGCCGTGCTGCGCAACCGGTTTCAGGCTGCCCGGCACGACAAAGCTGATGCCGTTGCTGAGCGTTCGCGAAAACTCGCCGGACGGCACGATCCAGGTCGCGAGGGCGGCCGCCATCAACATGACGAACAGCAGCACATAGGGGTTGACCGGCTCCTTGGCGTTGCGTGCGCGGGCGGGCTGGCGCGGCTGTTCCGCGCGGTCGATCGGCCGGCTGACGTCGTTCATGTTGCTCCTCCGTGGATGTCGTCGAGTGGTAAGCCACCCTGTTTTCGGTCCGGCGCGGACTGTGTGCGCTGCACGGCTCCGGGGCGGAGTATCGGTGAAAACCGGCCTGGAAAGTTGCGTCCGATGCTGCGAAAATGTTGCATTGAACGCAACACGGGAGTCCGCATTGGATACGGTCGAACGGAGTCTTTCGGAGCGCACGCTGCAGTACCTGGTCGCGATCGCGACGTACGGCGGGATGCGCCAGGCGGCGCTTGGCCTGGACGTGAACGTGTCGACGATCAGCCGGCAAGTGGCCATTGCCGAGCGTGAGCTTCGGCTGTCACTCGTGACGCGTCGCGGCCGAAAAATGGAGTTGACGGAAGCAGGGCAGATGGCGGTCGATTACTTTCGCGACTGCGAACGCAACGCCCGCCGGTTTCGCGCGCAGCTCGACGAGTATCGCGGCCTCAAGCGGGGGCAGGTCACGATCGCGGCCGGCGAAGGAGCGGTTGCGAGCCTGGTCGCGATGGTCCTGAAACCTTTCCTGGACAAGTATCCGGGCATCACCGTGGAGTTGCGCACCGGCTCGCTGCCGCAACTCCTTGCGATGACCCGCGAGGATCAGGTCGATATCTGCGTATCGATCGGCGCGACGACGGATCCGACACTGAACGCCCGGCTGTTCCAGAGTGAACCCATCTGCGCGATCTTTTCGGTCGATCATCCGATGGCGTCGCTCAGATCGGTGAAGATGGAAGCGCTTGCCGACGAGCGTCTGGTCTTCATGCCCGCCGAGTTCGGGCTGCAGGCCCATGTCGATGCGATCCTCGCCGATATCGGACGCACGTACGTGCCCGCGTTCCGCTGCGACAGGTTCTCGACGGCGGTCGTGATCGCGGCACAGAATCTCGCCGTTGCGTTCATGACGCGCGGGGCCGCCCAGGAGCGGATCGCGGCGGGGCAGGTTGTCGCGGTCCCGCTCGATCATCCGATCGCGCGGTCGTTCGATCGCTACGTGGTCACTCGCGCCGGGCGGCGGCTCGGTCCGGCCGCGAACTATCTCCGGCGGGAAATCGTCAGGTTGATGTCGACCGTGTAAAGAGGGGGGCGGCTTTAACCTGCGTTCCGCCGTAAATCGACAAAGATTAAAAAAAGGACCCCGCACGCCGACCAAGGCATGCGGGGCCAAGAGAGACAAACCGTTGTGACGATGTGCTGAGGTGCGTTACGCGGCGACCGCTTCTTCGGCCTGCGGCTGAGCGGCTGCCGCCGGCGTCACGTCCTGCCGGATCAGGTGGTCGAACGCGCCGAGCGATGCCTTCGCGCCTTCGCCGACCGCGATCACGATCTGCTTGAACGGCACCGTCGTCACGTCGCCGGCCGCGAACACGCCCGGCACCGACGTCGCGCCGCGCGCATCGACGACGATCTCGCCGTGCTTCGACAGTTCGACCGTGCCTTTCAGCCATTCGGTGTTCGGCACGAGGCCGATCTGCACGAACACGCCTTCGAGATCGATGCGCTGCGTTTCGCCCGAGCGCAGATCCTTGTAGACGAGCCCGTTCAGCTTGCTGCCGTCGCCGGTCAGCTCGGTCGTCTGCGCCTGCGTGACGATCGTCACGTTCGGCAGGCTGCGCAGCTTGCGCTGCAGCACTTCGTCCGCGCGCAGTTGCGCGCCGTATTCGATCAACGTGACTGCCTTCACGATGCCGGCGAGGTCGATCGCGGCCTCGACGCCCGAGTTGCCGCCGCCGACCACCGCGACGCGCTTGCCCTTGAACAGCGGGCCGTCGCAGTGCGGGCAGTACGCGACACCGCGATTGCGGTATTCGCGCTCGCCCGGCACGTTGATTTCGCGCCAGCGCGCGCCGGTGGCGAGAACGATCGTCTTCGCCTTCAGCACCGCGCCGTTCGCGAGGCGGATCTGGTGCACGTCGCCCGGGATCAGCGCGTCGGCGCGCTGCACGTCCATGATGTCGACGTCGTATTGCTTCACGTGCTGCTCGAGCGCGGTCGCGAACTTGGGCCCTTCGGTTTCCTGCACCGACACGAAGTTCTCGATCGCCATCGTGTCGAGCACCTGGCCGCCGAAACGCTCGGCGACGACGCCCGTCGCGATGCCCTTGCGCGCCGAGTAGATTGCCGCGGCCGCGCCCGCCGGGCCGCCGCCGACGATCAGCGTATCGAACACCGGCTTGTTCTCGAGCGACTTCGCGGCACGCTCGCTCGCACCCGTATCGAGCTTCGCGAGGATTTCCTTCACGCTGCTGCGGCCCTGGCCGAACGATGCGCCGTTCAGGAACATCGTCGGCACGGCCATGATCTGGCGCGACTCGACTTCATTCTGGAACAGCGCGCCGTCGATCGCGACGTGACGGATGCGCGGGTTGATCAGCGACATCACGTTCAGCGCCTGCACGACTTCCGGGCAGTTCTGGCACGACAGCGAGAAATACGTCTCGAACGCGTAGTCGCCGTCGAGCGCGCGGATCTGTTCGATCACGTCGTCGTCGAGCTTGATCGGGTGGCCGCCAGTCTGCAGCAGCGCGAGCACGAGCGACGTGAATTCATGGCCCATCGGGATGCCGGCGAAGCGGATGCCGGCCGGCTTGCCGGGCTCGCCGATCGAGAACGACGGCTTGCGCTCGGCGTCGTCGCGGCGTTCGGTCACGGTCACGCGATCCGTCAGCGACGCAATCTCGTTCAGCAGCGCCAGCAGTTCCTGCGATTTCGCGCTGTCGTCGAGCGAGGCGACGAGTTCGATCGGGCGCGTGATTTTTTCGAGGTACGCTTTCAGTTGGTTCTTGAGATTGGCGTCGAGCATGGCGTTTCGGATTCCGTATTAATGATTATGGTCGGGCACGTCGTGCCGGAGGAGGGCGCGGGCCGCGCGATGCGGCGGCCCGCCGTCGCACGCCTCGTGCGAGGCGCGCGGCGCGATCGTCAGATCTTGCCGATCAGGTCGAGCGACGGGGTCAGCGTTTCCGCACCCGGCGTCCACTTGGCCGGGCACACTTCACCCGGGTGCGCCGCGATGTATTGCGCAGCCTGCACCTTGCGCAGCAGTTCGCCTGCGTCGCGGCCGATGCCGTTGTCGTGGATTTCGCACAGCTTGATCTCGCCTTCCGGGTTGATCACGAACGTGCCGCGCAGCGCCATCCCTTCTTCCTCGATCAGCACGTCGAAGTTGCGCGACAGTGTGAGCGTCGGGTCGCCGATCATCGGGTACTTGATCTTGCCGATCGTGTCCGACGTGTCGTGCCATGCCTTGTGCGTGAAGTGCGTGTCGGTCGACACGCCGTAGATTTCGACACCCAGCTTCTGGAATTCCGCGTAGCGGTCGGCGAGGTCGCCCAGCTCGGTCGGGCAGACGAACGTGAAGTCGGCCGGGTAGAACACGACGACGGACCACTTGCCCTTCAGGTTTTCTTCCGACACGGACACGAAATCGCCGTTGTGGTATGCGGTTGCCTTGAACGGCTTGATTTGGGTGTTGATGATCGGCATGGGGTGGTTTCCTTTGCTTCAGTGGTGAGTGGAGTGTTGCCAGTATCCGGGTTCACCCTGACTTTGGGAAATTGCTTGTTTCAATCCAGGGCATCGGGAATTTCTATCTGCTTCCGGCCCTTGATTGGGTGGGGT
>NZ_WHNU01000050.1:0-72097 GCF_009362305.1 Burkholderia sp. BE17 | reverse complement strand
GTGCGGGCAGCGTTCGACTGGAAATCAGCAATGAACCAGTTTGCTATCCTGTTCGGTGAACGATTCACCCAGGCGCGTGGATAACGCGTTGTTCAACCGCCTCGCCCACAAAAATGCGGACAGGTTCGAGTCGGCCGGTACCTCGTTGTCCTCGACGGCGCGCAGGAATACGCCAAGCGCGCCTTGCCTGATGTACCGCTGTCGATAGGCCGACAGACCCTCATCCCGAACGGAAAGGGACGCATCAACCCCCATCCCCCGATTCACCGCCGCTCCGGCGACCGATCCGATCCAGCACTCCGTGGCCGTTTTCCCCCGCTTGTTTTGGCTCGCCGCCCCTAAATCGCTGTAAACTCACGCTTTTACTGCCACGCCCCCACATTCCAGATGTCCCAATCCCCCAAAGTAGGGTTCGTATCCCTCGGGTGCCCGAAAGCCCTCGTCGACTCCGAACAGATCATCACGCAACTGCGCGCCGAAGGTTATGAAATCTCCGGCACCTACGACGGCGCCGACCTCGTCGTCGTCAACACCTGCGGCTTCATCGACGAAGCCGTGCAGGAAAGCCTCGACGCGATCGGCGAAGCGCTGACCGAGAACGGCAAGGTGATCGTCACCGGCTGCCTCGGCGCGAAGTCAAGCGCCAGCGGCTCGAACCTGATCGAGGAAGTCCATCCGAAGGTGCTCGCCGTCACCGGCCCGCATGCGGTGGGCGAAGTGATGCAGGCAGTACATTCGCACCTGCCGAAGCCGCACGACCCGTTCGTCGACCTCGTGCCCGCGGCCGGCATCAAGCTCACGCCGCGCCACTACGCATACCTGAAGATTTCCGAAGGCTGCAACCACCGCTGCACGTTCTGCATCATCCCGTCGATGCGCGGCGATCTCGTGTCGCGTCCGGTTGCCGAAGTGATGCTCGAGGCCGAGAACCTGTTCAAGTCGGGCGTGAAGGAACTGCTCGTAATCTCGCAGGACACGAGCGCTTACGGCGTCGACGTGAAGTACCGCACGGGCTTCTGGAACGGCAAGCCGATCAAGACGCGCATGACCGACCTGGTCGCCGCGCTCGGCGAACTCGCCGCGCAGTACGGCGCATGGGTGCGCCTGCACTACGTGTATCCGTATCCGAGCGTCGACGAAGTGATTCCGCTGATGGCCGAAGGTCCGTTCAAGGGCCACGTGCTGCCGTATCTCGACGTGCCGTTCCAGCACGCGCACCCCGAAGTGCTGAAGCGCATGAAGCGTCCGGCGAACGCCGAGAAGGTGCTCGAGCGCGTGCAGAAGTGGCGCGAGATCTGCCCGGACCTGACGATCCGCAGCACGTTCATCGCGGGCTTTCCCGGCGAGACGGAAGAGCAGTTCGAAACGCTGCTCGACTTCATCCGCGAGGCGGAGCTCGATCGTGTCGGCTGTTTCGCGTATTCGCCGGTCGAAGGCGCGACCGCGAACGAACTCGACGGCGCGCTGCCGGACGACGTCCGTGAAGAACGCCGCGCGCGCTTCATGGAAGTCGCGGAGGAAGTGTCGGCGAACCGCATCCAGCGCAAGGTCGGCAAGACCCTCAAGGTGCTGATCGACGAAGTCGGCGAGGAAGGCGGTATCGGCCGCACCGCGGCCGACGCGCCGGAGATCGACGGAGTCGTCTATGTCGAACCGGCGGCGAAGGCATCGAAGCGCTACAAGGTCGGCGATTTCGTGTCCGTGAAGATCACGGGCGCGGACGGTCACGATCTGTGGGGCGAGGTGTAAGCGATGACCGCCGCATTTCCGGAGATCCTCGCGCTCGGCGAGGCGATGATCGAATTCAACCAGTCGCAGCCGGGCCGCCCCGAATTCCTGCAGGGCTTCGGCGGCGACACGTCGAACTTCTGCATCGCGGCGGCGCGTCAGGGCGCGTCGACGGGCTTCGTGTCGGCGATCGGCGACGATCCGTTCGGCCGCCTGCTGGCCGAGATGTGGCGCGTCGAGCATGTCGATACGACGTACGTTCGGATCGACCACACGGCGCCGACCGGCGTGTATTTCGTCACGCACGGCGCCGACGGCCACCAGTTCGACTATCTGCGCGCGGGCTCCGCGGCAAGCCGCTATGCGGCGGGCGACCTGCCGCTCGACGCGCTGGCGGCGGCGAAGGCCGTGCACCTGTCGGGCATCAGCCTCGCGATCAGCACGGCCGCGTGCGATGCCGCGTTCGCGGCGATCGACCATGCGCGCCGCAACGGTGTGAAGGCCAGCTTCGACACGAACCTGCGCCTGAAGCTGTGGCCGCTGCCGCGCGCCCGTGCGGTGATGCGCGAGGCGCTTCGCCAGACGGACATCTGCCTGCCGAGCTGGGACGACGTCACGGCGCTCACGGGCGCGAACGATCGCGACGCGATCGTCGACGCGATGCTCGAACACGGGCCGCAGGTCGTCGCGCTGAAGCTCGGCAAGGAAGGCGCGTATGTCGCGACGCCGAACGAGCGGCGCGTTGTGCCGGGCTTCGCGGTCGAGGCCGTCGACGCGACGGGCGCGGGCGACTGCTTCGGTGGCGCCTTCGTCGCGCGGATCGTCGCGGGCGACGATCCGTTCGCGGCGGCGCGCTATGCGAACGCGGCGGCGGCGCTGTCGACTACCGGCTACGGCGCGGTCGCGCCGATTCCGCACCGCGATGCGGTGGAGCGCCTGGTGCAAGGCTGACGCGGCACGCGCACGCCGGCCACGGCCCCGCACGATCGATTCATTCGAACAGAAGGATGAGGAGGCAACATGCAACGCGAAGTGGTGGTGGTGAGCGGCGTGCGTACCGCGATCGGCGAATTCGGCGGCAGCCTGAAGAACATCGCGCCGACGGAGCTCGGTGCGCAAGTCGTGCGCGAAGTGATGCGGCGAGCGCAGGTGTCGGGTGACGAGGTCGGCCACGTGGTGTTCGGCAATGTCGTGCACACCGAACCGAAGGACATGTATCTCGCGCGCGTTGCCGCGATCAACGGCGGCGTCGCGCAGCATGCGCCGGCGCTCACGGTCAACCGGCTGTGCGGTTCCGGGCTGCAGGCGATCGTGTCGGCCGCGCAGGGCGTGCTGCTCGGCGATGCGGACATCGCGATCGCGGGCGGCGCGGAGAACATGAGCCGCGCGCCGTATTCGATTCCGGCCGCGCGCTTCGGGCAGCGCACGGGCGACATGCGCGCGGTCGACATGATGGTGGGCGCGCTGAACGATCCGTTCCAGGCGATTCACATGGGCGTGACGGCCGAGAACGTCGCCGCGAAGTACGGCATTTCGCGCGACGCGCAGGACGCGCTCGCGCTCGAATCGCACCGCCGCGCGTCGCATGCGGCGAAGGCCGGCTACTTCAAGGACCAGATCCTGCCGGTCGAGCTGATCGGCTCGAAGAAGGGCACGCCGGTCGTGTTCGATCACGACGAACACGTGCGCCATGACGCGAGCCTGGACGACTTCTCGAAGCTGCGGCCCGTGTTCGTGAAGGAGAACGGCACGGTGACGGCCGGCAACGCGTCGGGCATCAACGATGCGGCCGCCGCGGTGCTGCTGATGGAGCGCGGCGTTGCCGAGAAGCGCGGCGCAACGCCGCTCGCGCGCCTCGTCGCGTATGCGCATGCGGGCGTCGATCCGGCCTACATGGGGATCGGTCCCGTACCGGCCACGCAAAAGGCGCTCGAGCGCGCGGGGCTGACGGTCGCCGATCTTGACGTGATCGAGGCGAACGAGGCATTTGCCGCGCAGGCATGCGCGGTGACGAAGGAGCTGGGTCTCGACCCGGCAAAGGTGAATCCGAACGGGTCCGGCATTTCGCTCGGCCACCCGATCGGCGCGACGGGCGCGCTGATCACCG
The DNA here is from genome assembly GCF_009362305.1 of Burkholderia sp. BE17. Classification (NCBI taxonomy): domain Bacteria; kingdom Pseudomonadati; phylum Pseudomonadota; class Betaproteobacteria; order Burkholderiales; family Burkholderiaceae; genus Burkholderia; species Burkholderia sp. BE17. Next base: position 68,262 of record NZ_WHNU01000050.1, on the reverse strand, counting down.
TCAAGGCGCTGTACGAGCTGCAGCGCATCGGCGGCCGATACGCGCTCGTGACGATGTGCATCGGCGGCGGGCAGGGCATCGCCGCGATTTTCGAGCGAATCTGAAGCAAGGAGCAATTCAAGGTGGGTCGATATTCGGAATGGCAACGGGCGCTCGTCGTCGCATGCGCGCTGGCGGCGGGCACTGCGCTGCCGGGCGCGGTCGCGGCGCAGGCCGTCGCGCCGGGCGCGCAACAGGATGAAGCGGCACCCGCGCGGCCGCTGCGGCCGAATCCCGAATTCGCCCGCCTGCCGCGCTACGAAGGCACGCTCGGCGACCGGCCGATCGTCGTGCATCTCGGCCCGAAGACGAACGAGGAAGGCGTGCACGGCGAATACCAGTTCGCCGACACGGGCGAGGTGGTCCTGCTTGCGGGCGATCGCGATGGCGATACGCTCGAGATCGAGGAATCGAACGACGGCACGAACATCTCCGGCGTATGGATCGGCCGCTTCGACGCGACGGGCGACCTGAAGGCCGACCGGATGAACTCGGACGAGTCGGACCCGCAGCCCGTCGTGCTGCGCCTAGCGCCGGGCAAGCGCGCGGCGCTGCAGGTGCGCGACGGCCGCGTGCAGGAAATCGAGACGGTGGGCGGCGTCGTCAATCTGCGCACCGACGACTGAGCCCGCGCTGGCTCGGCGTGCGCGGCGCGCATTGTACCGGGCCAAATGCGCCGATTTTGGCTAATCTAGCGACATATTCCGCAACCGAACGGCCTTGTGCCCGGCTTCCTGTCATGACTGCATCCACTCCCAAGCGCGCGCTGCAAACCCGCATCGTTCAACCCGACGACGTCATTCCGGAAGGCTTCCGCTCGTTCGTGCCGCCGGTCGCGCGCGCATCGACGGTCGTGTTCCCCGATCTCGCGACGATGCGTGCGCTCGTCTGGCACAACGACAACCAGTGGCGCTACGGGCTGCATGCGACGCCGACGTCGCTCGCGCTCGCGCAGCGGCTCGCCGAGATCGAGGGCGGCACGCATGCGCTGCTGCAGCCGTCGGGCCTCGCGGCGATCATGAACGTCTACTTCGGGATCGTGAAGGCGGGCGACGACGTGCTGATTCCGCACAACGTGTACGGGCCGAATGCCGATTTCGGCAGCTGGCTCGCGAAGGATTTCGGCATTGCCGCGCGCTTCTACGATCCGCTCGTCGGCGCCGGCATTGCCGAGCTGATCCAGCCGAACACGCGGCTGATCTGGATCGAGGCGCCCGGCTCGGTGACGATGGAAGTGCCCGACGTGCAGGCGATCGCGGCGGCCGCGAAGGCGCGCGGCATCGTCACAGCGATCGACAACACCTATTCGGCCGGGCTCGCGTTCAAGCCGTTCGAGCACGGCGTCGACATCTCGGTGCAGGCGCTGACCAAGTACCAGTCGGGCGGCAGCGACGTGCTGATGGGCGCGACGATCACCGCGGACGCCGAACTGCACGCGAAGCTGAAGCTCGCGCGGATGCGCTGCGGGATCGGCGTGTCGGTCGACGATTGTTCGCTCGTGCTGCGCAGCCTGCCGAGCATGCAGGTGCGTTTCGACGCGCACAGCAAGAGCGCGCTCGCGCTCGCGCAATGGCTGAAGGCTCGGCCGGAGATCGCTTCGGTGCTGCACCCGCAGATCGCCGACTGCCCGGGGCATGCGTCGTTCATGCGCGACTTCACGGGCGCGGGCGGCCTGTTCTCGGTGGTGTTCGACGAGCGCTACAGCGCGGAGCAGATCGACCGCTTCGTCGAGTCGCTCGAGCTGTTCGCGATCGGCTGGAGCTGGGGCGGCGCGTGCAGCCTCGCGATGCCTTACGATGTCGCGTCGATGCGCCCGGACTGGCCGCATCGCGGCACGCTGGTGCGTTTCTACGTCGGTCTCGAGGACGAAGCCGACCTGCGCGCCGATATCGAACGCGCGATGCTGGCCGTACTCGGCTGATCGCAGGCCGATAAGGTTCCACGGAAAAATGAAACGCCGGCGCGATGCAAGATCGCGCCGGCGTTTTTCATTCGAGGTCGTGCGGGATCAGAACAGCCGCAGCAGCCCGTCGAGGCCGACGTGATCGAACGCGACCGTCGCCGCGTCGCGCACGACGGGCTTCGCGTGGAACGCGACCGACAGGCCGGCTTCGGCCATCATCTTCAGGTCGTTCGACCCGTCGCCCATCGCGATCGCGCGGTTCGGCTCGAGGCCGAGCGACGCGCACGTGTCGCGCAGCAGGCGCGCCTTCACGTCCGCGTTGACGATCTCGCCGAGCACCTTGCCGGTCAGCTTGCCGTCGACGATCTCGAGCGTGTTCGCGTGCGCGTAGTCGAGGCCGAGGCGTGCCTTCAGCCGCTCGGTGAAGAACGTGAAGCCGCCCGACACGAGCAGCGTTTTCATGCCGGCGGCCTTCACGCCGGCGAGCATCGTCTCGGCGCCCGGCGACAGTTGCAGCCGTTCCTCATACACGCGTTCGAGCGCGTGCGCATCGAGCCCGGCCAGCAGCGCGACGCGGCGCGTGAGGCTTTCGTTGAAGTCGCGGATTTCGCCGCGCATCGATGCTTCGGTGATCTCGGCGACCTGCGTCTTGAGCCCGCAGAAATCGGCGATCTCGTCGATGCACTCGATCGTGATCAGCGTCGAATCCATGTCCATCACGGCGAGCCCGAAATCGCCGAGCGTGCGGCCGGCCTCGACGAACGCGAAGTCGAGTGCGTGCGTGCCGCAGTACGCGTCGATGTCGAGACGCTGCGCCGGGCTCGCGTTTTCGATGCGCAGCGCGTGATCGTCGGTCTGCACGATGCGGGTGCCGCGCGACAGCGCGAGCAGCGGTTTGTGATGGGCGTCCGACAGCGGCGCAAGACTCTGGATGACGAGGTTGTGGGTCATGGCGGGATGATTGGGAGGCGAATGAAACGCGTGCGCGGCCAACGGGCGGCCGCCTGCGGGCGCGGGCCCCGTTCGGCTGCGGGCCATTGCGTCGCGAACGCGCCATTGTAGCCGGTTGGCCGGGCCGGGCGGTCGCGGCAGGTATGAATCCTGAGGCCCGATTCGAACCGGCACGCCCGCAGGGCGAGCCGAACGCCGGCGCCTATCGCCCGTCGGCGCGGTCCCAGTACGGCGGATCGCCGAAATGCTCGGCCAGGAACGCGATGAACGCGAGCGTCTTCAGCGGCACGTGTGCGCGGCTCGGATAGACGGCCCAGATCGCGACGTCGTCCGCGAACGGATAGTCGTCGAGCACCGTGACGAGCGCGCCGCTCGCGAGCAGCGGGCCGACGTCCCAGGTCGACTTGATCGCGATCCCGAAGCCGTCGACGAGCGCTTCGCGGATCGCCTCGCCGTTGCTCGCGACGAGCCGGCCGCCGACCCGCACGGTCAGCGGGCCTTGCGGCGTCGCGAACGACCAGTCGCGCTGGTCGCCGAGGATCACGCACTCGTGCTGCGCGAGGTCGGCCGGATGGCGCGGCGTGCCGCGTTCGGCGAGATACGCGGGCGAGCAGCACAGCACGCGGCGGTTCACCGCGAGCTTGCGCGCGACGAGCGTCGAATCCTTCAGCGCGCCGAGGCGGATCGCGATGTCGTAGCCGTCGTCGACGAGATCGACGATCTCGTCGGACAGCCGCAGGTCGAGCGACACCGACGGATAGCGGCGCAGGAACGCGGGAATCACCGGCGCGACATGCTGGCGGCCGAACGACGACGACATCGACACCTTCAGCCGCCCGTACGGCTCGCTGCGGCCGCGGCCGACCGACGCGCGCGCGGCGTCGGCGGCCGACAGCAGCGCGTCGGCGCGCGCCATGAAGACCTCGCCGTCCTGCGTGAGGCTGATGCGGCGCGTGGTGCGGTGCAGCAGCCGCGCGCCGAGCTGGCGCTCGAGCTGTGCGATGCGCGCGCTCGCGACCGCGGCCGACACGCCGAATTCGCGCCCGGCCGCGGTGACGTTCGCGAGCAGCGCCGCGCGCACGAACAGTGCGACGTCGAGCAGGTCGAGCGGCTTGTCGGGTGCCGGAATCGGATCGGACGCCATTATTCTGAAATTCCTGAAAATGTTTCAGGAAATATAGCGGTTTTCTCGAATGATCGGGTTGCCTACCATGACGTTCATCGGGCTGCGCCGCGGCCCGCCCGTTTTCCTGAAAGGAGTTTCGTGATGAAAGCCGTTGGACTGACCCGCTATCTGCCGATCGACGACCCGCAGGCCTTGCTCGACGTGGAACTGCCGCAGCCCGTGCCGGGCCCGCGCGACCTGCTCGTGAAGGTCGAGGCGATTTCCGTGAACCCGGTGGACAGCAAGGTGCGCGCGCCGAAGCCGCAGGTCGAGGACACACCGCGCGTGCTCGGCTGGGATGCCGCCGGCACGGTCGTCGCGGTCGGCGCGGACGTCACGCTGTTCCGGCCCGGCGACGAAGTGTTCTACGCGGGCAGCATCACGCGGCCCGGCGCGAACAGCGAATTCCATGCGGTCGACGAGCGGATCGCCGCGCTGAAGCCGCGCACGCTCGACTTCGCCGCCGCGGCCGCGTTGCCGCTCACCGCGCTGACCGCGTGGGAAGCGCTGTTCGACCGGCTGCACGTGTCGCCGCAGGGCGCGGACGCCGGCAAGTCGGTGCTGATCATCGGCGGCGCGGGCGGCGTGGGCTCGATCGCGATCCAGCTCGCGAAGGCACTCGGCAAGCTGCGCGTGATCGCCACCGCGTCGCGGCCGGCGTCGGCCGAATGGGTGCGCTCGCTCGGCGCGGATGCGGTGGTCGACCATTTCGGCGACCTGCCTGCGCAGCTGCGCGAAGCAGGGCATCCGAACGTCGACTACGTGCTGATCTTCAACGACACGGACCGCCATTTCCCCGCCGCGGCGGAAGTAATCCGGCCGCAGGGCGGCATTTGCACGATCGTCGAGAACGGGAAGCCGGTGCCGGTCGAACTGCTGAAGGCGAAGAGCGCCGCGTTTCACTGGGAGTTCATGTTCACGCGCGCGATGTTCGAGACGCCGGACATGATCGAGCAGCACCGGATCCTCGGCGAAGTCGCGCGGCTCGTCGACGGCGGCACGCTGCGCACGACGCTCGGCGAACAGCTCGGTGCGATCAATGCAGCGAACGTGCGGCGCGCGCACCAGTTGCTCGAAGCCGGGCGCACGATCGGCAAGCTCGTGCTGAGCGGCTTCTGAGCGCGCTCGAACTCGTCGCTTCGTGCCAGGCTCTTCGACGAGGCATCCCCCAACGAGGCTTTCTGCGAGGCCGAAAACCTGGGGCGGCCCGGCGTTTTCTCGAGAGCCGGCATCGCGCGTAAGGTTGCAACGCCGCGAACGCAAGCGGGGTAACACCCGATGCGTTTGCGGCGCATTGCATGCCGCTTGGCGGTAGACTGGCAACGCATCATGCATCGAAAACCGCGCGGCACGCGCGTGCCGCCGCATTACAAGGAGGTCAGCATGAGCCAACGCAGCTTGTCAGTCGCCGCATCGTGGTCGGCCGTGTTCGCGGCGGCGTGCGTCAGCGCGAGCGTATTCGCGGCGCCGCCGGTCAAGGGCAGCCTGAAGGGCGGTGGTACGGGACAGCTCGAATACACCGTCAAGGTCGACTCGAAGACCTTCGGCAATACGCAAGAGACCCGCAAGATCCGCTCGGGCGAGACGGACGACTTCAACTGGAAGTCAGTGCCGCCGAGCGGCGCGATCGCGATACCGAACGGCTGCCCGAACGCGGACAACCTGCCGCGCGACGCGAACGGCGCGATGGTGCGCCAGACCCAGGTGCGGCTCGCGCCGTCGATCGACGCGAAGGGGATCGCGAACGTGCAGATGAGCTTCCAGGCGTCCGCGCCGAAGGGCACGCGCAACGTGACGGCCGGCGGCAAGTCGCTGCAGTGCCCGGACGTCGTGTCGGTGAGCCAGGTGAAGTGGGTGTCGATTCCGACCAACGGCGGATCGAAGTCCGTGACGATGAGCGACGGCACGAAGGTGACGGTGTCGATCAAGCGTTGAGCGGCGCGCGCGGGCCGGCGTTTCGTCCGGTGCGCGCGCAACGGATTCGACTGGCGGTACGAGCAAGGCGGCACGTGAGCGCTGCGTGTCGCCGTCACGATGTTTCCCTCGGCCTGTTTCGCGGTACGGTGCCGCGGCAACGGCATTGCAACCGTTCGCCGCGCGTTCGCTCAGCGTGGCGACCTGCGTGACGTCATGCGGATGTCACGTTATGCTTCGCAGCATCATCACTTTCCTGTAACGACATCCCGATGAAATTCCGAATGTGCATGCTGCTGTCGGCCGCTGCGTTCGTCTCCGCGCACGCGCAGGCGGCCGACGATTGCAGTTTCGTGAAGAAGGTCGAGTTGCCGTCGCGGCAGCAGGTGGCTGTCGTGTCGAGCGGCGCACTCGAACCGTGCTCGACCGGCAGCTACGCGGTGCGCGTGTATTCGACCGCGCACGCCGCACCGGGCTTCGATACGGACGACTACGTGACGGGTGCGCTGCATGCGCGCGATGGCACGGTCACCGATGCGTTCACTGCCGACCTCGGCGCACGCGCGCCGCAGGCGCTCGTCGTGACGACGCGCTCGGCCGGCAGCGGCGGTTATGTCGGCGCGCAGGCCTATGTGACGACACCGCGTGCGGTGCGGCTCGTCGCGTCGGTCGACGGGCTCGCGCCCGACGCGGACATCGCGGCCGCGCTGCGGCAGGCGATCGGCAAGCGCCGCGCCGCGCGCTGACGCGCTGATCGCGCACCGCGCGAACGCATTGCGCGGCGCCGCCGCGTGTCAGTGCGCACGCTCTTCGAGCCGCGCTGCGAGAAAGCGGTGATCGGCCGAGAACAGCCGGCGATAGGTCATCAGCACCGCGCCGACGGTGCCGAGCGCGGACGCCGCGGCGATCAGGAACATGATCACGATCTGGTAGCGCACGGCCTGCAGCGGCGACTGGCCGGCCAGCACCTGGCCCGTCATCATCCCCGGCAGGCTCACGACGCCGACGACGGCCATCTGGTTCAGCGTCGGCAGCATGCCCGCGCGCACGGCCTGGCGCGCGGCATCCTGCGCGGCTTCCCAGCGCGTTGCCCCCAGTGCGAGCGCGGTCTCGACGCGGTCGCGGCGTGCGGTGAGCTCTTCCATCATCCGCTCGACGCCGAGCGACACGCCCGTCAGCGTATTGCCGAGAATCATCCCGAGGATCGGAATCGCGTATTGCGGCGCATACCACGGATGGATGCGGATCACGACGAACAGGCCGACCGCCGCGACGAACCAGCTGCTGAACCAGATCGACGCGATGCTGTCGATGCGCTGGCCGCGATACGTGCGCTTGCCGCGTCCCGCGCCGGCGAAACCGGCGATCAGCGTCATCAGCGCGGTGAGCGGCAGCACGACATACCAGTGCGGATGGCCAAACACCCAGCCGAGCACATAGCCGATCGCGAGCAGCTGCACGACGGTGCGCACGGCCGCGAGTGCAAGCTTGCGGCCGAGGCCGAGCGACAGCGCCGCCGATATCGCGCCGTTGATTGCGACGAGCGCGGTGGCGATGCCGACGTCGACGAGGCTCAGGTCCTGCAGTGCCGGGCTCATTGCGCAGTCTCCTTGGTGTCGGCAACGTGCATCACGCCGGCCTGCATCACGAGCCGCGTCGTGCCGATCCGTGCGGCCTGGGCCGGATCGTGCGAGATCCACATGTACGCGCGAGCGTCGGGCGCCGCGTCGAACCACGCACCGACGAGCGCTTCGATCGCGCGCGCCGATTCGGGATCGAGCGCGGAGGTCGGCTCGTCGAGCAGCAGCACGTCGGGATCGAGCTGCAGTACGCGCAGCAGCGCGGCGATCTGCGCTTCGCCGCCCGACAGGTCGCTCGCGCGCTTGTCGAGAAAGTCGGGGCCGCGGCCGGCACGTGCGGCGAGCGCTTCGGCGCGCGCGCGGTCGAACGCGACGTCGCGATAGATCGCGAGCGAATACGGATAGCGCAGTTGCGATTCGACGGTGCCGTCCATTTGCGCGGGGCGCTGGCGCACGTACGCGACGCTGCGCCGGTAGCGCGGGATCGCACCGCGCCGGATCCGGCTGCCGCGCCACAGGATGTGGCCGCCGTCGAGCGGATCGAGCAGCGCGAGCGCGCGCAACAGTACGCTCTTGCCCGAGCCGGACGGTCCCGTGATAGCAATTCGCGATCCCGTGGCGAGGCTGAAATCGGTCGGGGCGAGCAGGGTCTTGCCGCTGCTGGCGTCGCGCCGCGTGATGCGCTGCGCATCGATGAGGCCGGTGGGGGCTGTCATGTCACAATTGAAAAAAAGCGTTAATGGCGCCGAAACGTCGCCATGGCGTGCGTCATAATACCGATTGAAAAGCCGCGGGTGTCGTGTGCCGTTCGTCCACGCAAGCGGCCCGGCATGATGCGGCAACATTTCAGAACAACAACGGAACCGCCATGACGCTAACCCGAGCCATCGGCAAATCGGCTGCATGGATCGTCGGTATCGTCGCGGTGCTCACCGCGGCGGCCGGCGTCTTTCTCTTCATATTCGACTGGAACCGCGCGAAACCGTGGGTCAACGAACAGGTGAGTGCGGCGCTCGGCCGCCCGTTCGCGATCAACGGCGACCTGAAGGTCGGCTGGCGCCGCCCCGACGGCGAGACCGGCTGGCGCGCATGGGTGCCCTGGCCGAGCTTTTCGGCCACGCAGCTCGAGATCGGCAACCCCGACTGGGCGAAGGCGCCCAAGTTCGTCACGCTCGATGCCGCGCGCTTCGATCTCGCGATCCTGCCGTTGCTCGCGCATGAAATCGTCATTCCGTCGATCGACGTCGTGAATCCCGCCGTCGACCTCGAGCGGCTCGCCGACGGCCGCAACACGTGGACCTTCCAGTTCAAGCAATCGTCGCAGCCGTCGCCGTGGAAGGTGCGGCTCGACAGCTTCGGCTTCGCGAAGGGCACCGTCACGTATCGCGACGCGATCACGAAGGCCGACCTGACCGTCGCGATCGATACGCTCGGGCAGCCGATTCCGCTCGGCGACGTGCTGAAGGAACAGGAGCAGACGTCGCGCGCGGCGTCCGCGCAGCGTGTCGGCAAGCACGGTGCCGCGCAACTGAGCGCGAAGGCGAATGCGGAAGCCGCGTCGAGCGCGTCGGCAGCGCAGGCTGCGGGGGCGTCGTCGTCCATGGCGGTTGCGGCAGCGTCTGCGGTTGCGCCTGCGTCGGCGGCCGCAGCCGCATCAGGTGCATCAGGTGCATCAGGTGCATCCGGTGCGTCCGGTGCAAGCGGCACCGCGGCGCCCGCGAAGCCGTCCGGCCCGACCTATGCGTTCGGGCTGAAGGTCGACGGCCGCTACAAGAACGTGCCGATCAGCGGTACCGGCAAGCTCGGCGGCGTGCTCGCGGTCGAGGACACGTCGCGGCCGTTCCCGCTGCAGGCCGACGTGAAGGCCGGTGACACGCGGCTCGCGATCGTCGGCACGCTGACCGACCCGCGGAATCTCGCGGCGCTCGACCTGCGCCTGTGGCTGCAGGGCACGTCGATGTCGCACCTCTACCAGCTCACCGGCATCACGCTGCCCGACACGCCGCCTTACGCGACCGAAGGGCGGCTGATCGGCAACTTCAAGCGGCGCGCGAGCACGTTCCGCTACGAGAACTTCAACGGCCGCGTCGGCGGCAGCGATCTCGGCGGCACGCTGGTGTACGAGCAGCGCGAGCCGCGGCCGAAGCTGTCGGGCGAACTCGTGTCGAACCTGCTGCAGTTCTCCGATCTCGCACCGGTGATCGGCGCGGACACGGCCGCGAGCAAGGCGAAACGCGGCGACACGACGCGCCAGCCGCCGGGCCGCGTGCTGCCGGTCGAGACGTTCCGTACCGACCGCTGGCGCGCGCTCGACGCGGACGTGAAGTTCACCGGCCGCAAGCTGATCAAGAGTGCGAACCTGCCGATCACCAACCTGTACACGCACATCGTGATGCAGGACGGCGTGCTGTCGCTCGAACCGCTGCAGTTCGGCGTCGCGGGCGGCACGCTCGCGACGACCGCGCACCTCGACGGCAGCGGCGCGCCGCTGAAGGGCCGCTTCACGGTGGCCGCGCGGCACCTGAAGCTCAAGCAGCTGTTCCCGGCGCAGAAGGTGATGCAGTCGGCGCTCGGCGAGATCAACGGCGACGCGTCGCTGTCGGCGACCGGCAACTCGCCGGCCGCGCTCGCGGCGACGTCGACCGGCGAAGTGAAGGCGCTCGTCACCGACGGCCGCATCAGCCGCCTGCTGATGGAGGCCGCGGGGCTGAACGTCGCGAACGTCGTCTACGAGAAGCTGTTCGGCAACCGCGACGTGAACATCAATTGCGCGGCAATCGACTTCGTCGCGACCGACGGGATCCTCGACCCGAAGGTGTTCGCGCTCGACACCGACGACGCGCTGATCAACGTCGACGGCCCGATCAGCCTGCGCGACGAAACGCTCGACCTGAAGATCCATCCGCACACGAAGGGCTTCCGGGTCTTCTCGCTGCGCTCGCCGCTGTACGCGAAGGGTACGTTCAAGAACCCGGACGTCGGCGTCGATGCGGGCGCGCTCGCACTGCGCGCCGGCGCGATGATCGGGCTCGGCCTGATCAACCCGTTCGCGGCGCTGATTCCGCTGATCGCGCCGAGCAACAACAAGGACGTGCCGTGCTCGGAACTGTTCGGGCAGATGAACGCGAAGGCGGCGCAGAGGGCGGCCGCGAAGGCCGGCAAGTGAGGCGGGCGGGCACCGGCGGGTGCCCGGCGCGGAGGGCGGATTGGCGGGGCCGGAACGGCATGGTCGGCAGTTTCTCCGACACCTGCTAAAATACACGGTTTTCCGTCGATTTATCCTTTAACGGGACCTGCCGTGCTTTCTACTGCCAACATCACGATGCAATTCGGGCCGAAGCCCTTGTTCGAGAATATCTCGGTCAAATTCGGCGAGGGCAACCGCTATGGTCTGATCGGCGCGAACGGCTGTGGCAAGTCGACCTTCATGAAGATCCTCGGCAGCGACCTCGAGCCGAGCGCCGGCAACGTCGCGCTGGAGCCGAACGTGCGTCTCGGCAAGCTGCGCCAGGACCAGTTCGCGTACGAAGACGTGCGTGTGCTCGACGTCGTGATGATGGGCCACACCGAAATGTGGGCCGCGATGACCGAGCGTGACGCGATCTACGCGAACCCGGAAGCCACCGACGACGACTACATGCACGCGGCCGAGCTCGAGGGCAAGTTCGCCGAATACGGCGGCTACGACGCCGAGGCGCGCGCGGGCGCGCTGCTGCTCGGCATCGGCATCGAGGAGAAGTTCCACAACGGCACGATGAGCGACGTCGCGCCGGGCTGGAAGCTGCGCGTGCTGCTCGCGCAGGCGCTGTTCTCGAAGCCCGACGTGCTGCTGCTCGACGAGCCGACCAACAACCTCGACATCAACTCGATCCGTTGGCTCGAGCAGACGCTCAACGAGTACAACTCGACGATGATCATCATCTCGCACGATCGTCACTTCCTGAACTCGGTGTGCACGCACATGGCCGACATGGACTTCGGCACGCTGAAGGTCTGGCCGGGCAACTACGACGACTACATGCTCGCATCGGCACAGGCGCGCGAGCGCCAGGCCGCGGCGAACACGCGCGCGAAGGAGCGCGTGGCCGAACTGCAGGACTTCGTGCGCCGCTTCTCGGCGAACAAGTCGAAGGCACGCCAGGCGACGAGCCGCGCGAAGCAGATCGACAAGATCAAGATCGAGGAATTCAAGCCGTCGTCGCGCCAGAACCCGTTCATCCGCTTCGAGTTCGAGAAGAAGCTGCACAACGTCGCGGTGGTTGCCGAAGAGATCACGAAGAAGTACGAGCGCACGATCTTCCAGAACTTCAACCTGTCGGTGCAGCCGGGCGAGCGGATCGCGATCATCGGCGAGAACGGCGCGGGCAAGACGACGCTGCTGCGTTCGCTGCTCGGTGCGCTCGAGCTCGAGCACGGCACGGTGAAGTGGTCGGAGAACGCGAATGTCGGCTACATGCCGCAGGACACGTACGAGGAGTTCCCGAAAGACATCACGCTGATGGACTGGATCGACCAGTACCGCAAGGACGGCGACGACGAAACGATGGTGCGCGGCACGCTGGGCCGCCTGCTGTTCTCGTCGGACGACATCAAGAAGTCGGTGAAGGTGCTGTCGGGCGGCGAGAAGGGCCGCATGATCTGGGGCAAGCTGATGCTCGGCCGCCACAACGTGCTGCTGATGGACGAGCCGACCAACCACATGGACATGGAATCGATCGAGTCGCTGCAGATCGCGCTCGAGCAGTTCGAAGGCACGCTGATCTTCGTGTCCCACGACCGCGAGTTCGTGAGCGGGCTGGCGAACCGGATCATCGAAGTGCGCACGGACGGTACGCTGTTCGACTTCGGCGGCAATTACGAGGAGTTCCTGACGAGTCAGGGGCAGGAGTAATTGTCCTGACGCTTCCGTTCATGTGCCGCGGCTAGACAGCAGGAAGCGCGGCGCTTGGAGGGAAACCGCCGAAAACGCATCGGGCCCGCATCGACAGCATTGTCGATGCGGGCTTTTTCATTTCCGCCGCCGGCAAAGCCGGACAGCGCTGCGCATTCCAGTTTCCTCCGATCAATCGACTTCGGGTAAATTACCCTCCGAACGCCGATCCCTGATCCCTATTCCCCATCCCGACCCGGAGCCGCCCCTCGATGCAGGACCATCCTCTGCCGCTCGACCTGTCCGGCCTTGCGCCAAGCCTGTACGCGCAGGGCACCGAGGAAAGCATCCTCGCGCGGCTGATGGAGCGGATCGCGCCTACGAATCGCTTCTGCGTCGATATCGGTGCGAGCGACGGCCTGCGCAACAGCAACACCGCGCGGCTGCTGCGCGAACAGGATTGGGCGGGCGTGCTGGTGGAAGGCAGCGCGTACCGCTTCGGGAAGCTCGCCGCCCACTATGCGGGCGCGGAGCGCGTGCGTCTGCACCACGACCGCGTCCAGCCCGACACGATCGACCCGTTGCTCGCCGATGCGAACGTGCCGGCCGACTTCGACCTGCTGTCGATCGATATCGACGGCAACGACTACTGGGTGTGGCAGGGCCTGCAAGCCTACCGGCCGCGCATCGTCGTGATCGAATACAACCCGTACTACACGCCGCCCGAACGCTGGGTCATGTGCTTCAATCCGGACCACGAATGGGACGGCTCGACTTATTACGGCGCGAGCCTCGAATCGCTCGTTCATCTCGGCAGGCAGAAGGGCTATGAACTCGTCTGCTGCGACGACATGGGCAACAACGCATTCTTCGTGCGGCAGGACCTGTACCCGCTGCTCGGCATCGCGAACAACGCTCCTTCGGTGCTGTTCAGGCCGGCGATGTACAAGCTGCGCTACGTCGGGCACAACACGTTCCTGAGCGGCCATCCATATCGGTACGGGCCGGCCGAGCACATCTGAATGGACGCGCTCGCCGCTACCTTCGACGAGATTCGCGATGCCTATGCGCTCGGCCGCAGCGAGGCGCCGCGCCGCGTCAGCGAACGCGTGTGGCATTTGCCGACTGACAGCGGCGGCGGTGTGGCGGTCAAGCTCTACGCGTCCGAACATCATGCACGTGCGACCAAGGAAGCTGCTGTCCTCGCGCACCTCGAAACGCACGGCGATACCCGATTCCATGTGCAAACGCTGAAACGCACGACGGCCGGCGAACCGCTGTGGACGGGCACCGGCTCGCACGCGATGCTGACGCGCTGGGAAGCGGGGCAGTTCAGAACCTACGATACGTTTTCGCCGGCCGAATGGGATGCACTCGGCGCGAGCCTGGCGGCGTTGCACCTGAGCCTCGAACGACTTCATCTGCCGTCGCTCGACACGATCCGCGCGCGGCTGACCGCGATCGACGCGGACGCGGTGCGCCGCAGCCTGCTCGACGCGCTGGATCGCGCGCGCTCGAACGACGGCGCCACGAACCTGCGCCGCTATGTCGAACTCGCGCTGCGCATGATCGACCGCTACTATCCGGGCAGCGTCGAAGCGTTTCCCATCGACGATCCGCAGCACCCGATCCACAACGACTACAACCAGTTCAACTATCTGTTCGCGGACGCGGGCACGCCGCCGCTCATCCTCGACTGGGAAGCGTCGATCGGCGCGCCGCGCGAATACGAGCTGGTGCGTTGCCTGAATCATCTGCCGCTGGAAGCGCCGCACCTGGCGGAAGCCTTCGTGCGCGCGTACCGGCGGGTCCGGCCGGTGGATCCCGCGCGCATCGCGTGGGCCGTCGATGCCGCGTGCGTGCAGCACGCGCTCAAGCTGTGGGTCGTGCAAGGCTGGCTCGACGATCCGTCGCGCTTCGCCGCGCACCTGAACGGGGCGGTGACGATGGCGTCCGCGATGGTGGACGCGCGCGGCCGTCTCGTCGATTTCTTTTCTCGTAGCGTGGAAGCAGGAAGCCGAAGTGAATGAGAACCTGAACCGGGCCACGAACCCGCTGCCATCCGGCGAGCGGCAACATGTCTTCCCGCCACCGCTGGATCGCGATTACCGCGTCGAAGACGGGCGCGTCCGGACACGCTCGCTTGAAGCGCATATCGTCGATCACTGCAACCTGACCTGCGCGGAATGCTGCTCGCTGTCGCCGCTGCTACCCGAGTGGCATGCGAGCCCCGATTCGCTAGAGGCTGACCTGCGCAAAGCAGCGAAGGTCTTGAGCCCGCGCATGTTCAAGCTGGTCGGCGGCGAACCGCTGCTGCATCCGGCGCTCGTCGAGCTGATCGAACGCGTGCGCGCTACGGGCATCGCACCCGTGATTTCGGTCACGACGAACGGCCTGAAGCTCGGCGAGATGCCGGACGCGTTCTGGCAGTCGGTGGATGCGCTGACGATCTCGCGCTACCCGAAGCCTTCGCTTTCGCCCGACCTGATCGCGCATGTCGAGCACCAGGCCGCGCGCTTTAACGTGCGCCTGAACTGGAAGGTGCAGGACGTGTTCACGACGATGAATCGCGCACAGCCCGGCACGGACCGCGACGACGCACAGCGCCTCTATCGCGATTGCTGGATCCGCGAGCGCTGCCATATGATTCGCGACGGCATGTTCTACACGTGCACGCGTCCCGCGCATTTCCATACGCTGTACAAGGGCGAGAAGGATTTTCAATCCGACGGCCTGCCGCTGCGCGACGACGCAGGCATGCTCGACGCGATGCTCGCCTATCTGCAACGCGAGGCGCCGCTCGAAGCGTGCCTGCATTGCCAGGGCGGCAGCGCGCCGGTGGCGCCGCATCGCATCCTCAAACGCATTGAAGTGGACACCTTGAAGGCTCGTTATCCATGATCGTCGGCACGCGCGACCTGTTCGGTTTCGATCGTCTGCACTACCATCCGCGCAGCGGCGTGTCGGCGTCCGGCATCCGGGCCGTCCTGCACGCGTCGGGGCAACCGTCCGGCGCGCCGGACACGGCCGCCATCGCCGGCTATCTGAGCGGCGAGCGTCCCATCGGCCGCACCGTGCTGCGCGACGTGCTGGCGGTGCCGCCCGGCCATGCGCTGATCCGTTCGCCGCAAGGGCTGGCGGTGCAGCCGGCGCCCGAGCGGCCGCAGCGCGGCGATCTGGAAACCGTGCTGCGCGCATCGCTGCAACGCGCGCTCGACAGCGGCAAGCGCGTCGCGCTGGCGCTGAGCGGCGGGCTCGATTCGGCGCTGCTGCTCGCGTTGCTGCGCGAACTCGGCGCGCAGCGGCACGTGACGTCCTACATCCTCGCGACCGACATGCCGGACTATTGCGAACGGGATGCCGCACTCGAACTGGCCGCGCAGATGCAGGCGACGGTGAAGATCGTGCGCGCGAACGAGGCCGATTTCGTGGCCGCGCTGCCGAGAACGACCCATGCGGTCGAGGAGCCGATGTTCAACCTGCATCCGGTCGCGAAGTTGCTGCTGGCCGAGGCGATGGCCGCGGACGGCATCGAGGTGGCCATCACCGGCGACGGTGCGGACCAGGTGCTGCGCCGCGACCGGTCCGCCAACTATCTGCCGCTGTGCCATGCGTTATTCGATGCGGCGTCGGTCGACCTGCATCCGCCGTTTGTCGACGCCGCCGTCGTCGCGCATCTGACGAGCATCGCGCCCGACCCGAACAAGCAGTGCCTGCGCGATCTCGGTGCGCGCCTGAACCTGCCGGACCGGCTCGTGCACGGCCCCAAGCGCGGGCGGCTCGCACCGGCGATGGACCTCACGAAACTGCTCGATCGCGACCGCACGCACGCGCTCGCCGACACGCTCGGCCTTGCCGCGCCCACGCTGCAGGCGGATACCGAACGCGTGCTGTGGGCGACGCTGACACTGATCCTCGATCATCTCGACCACTTCCACTTCGATGCCGCGCATCGCCCAACCTGAGCCGTTCATGAAACGCATCCTGTTCTGCGTGGTGCCCGAAAAAGGCCACGTCAATCCGTGCATCGGCCCGGCCCAGCATCTGCGTGCCGCCGGCTGCGACGTCGCGTTCTACGCGCCGGCCGACATCAGTGCGCAGCTCGACGGCGCCGGTGACTTCGCGTTCGTCGGGCCGCGCGAGACGCCCGAACGCCACGACCTGTCGCGCGGTGCGAGCTTCGCCGCGAACATTCGCGACGCCGACTGGCTGCGGCACTGGATCCGCACGCTGCTGATCGATCTCGCGCCCGCGCAGGTGGACGGCATCCGCGCGGTGCTGCGTGAATGGCAGCCCGACGTGGTCGTGATCGATCCGCTGCTCTATGCGGCGGCGATCGCCGCCGAGCTGGAAGGGCTGCCGTGGGTCTCGATGTCCAATTCGCTGAATCCGGTGCTGCCGGACGATCTCGATTCGGAACTGCTGCGCACGGTGCGCTGGCTCGCGCCGGAACGCACGCGCCTGTTCGCGCGTTACGGTCTCGACGCGCGTTTTCGCGGTTGCGACATCCTGTCGCCGCATCTGACGCTCGCGTTTACGACCGACGCGCTGGTCGGCGCGCCGCCGCCGGGTGTCGAGCTGGTCGGCCCCGCGTTGCCGTCCGGCCCGCGCGGCGACGAGACGCCGTTCCCGTGGGAACGCCTCGACGCGGATCGTCCGCTTGTCTATATGTCGCTCGGCAGCCAGCTTTATTACCATCCGGACGTGTTCGCGAAGGTCATCGAAGCGACGCGCGCGACGTCGGCGCAACTGGTGCTGTCGGTGGGCGAGCTGGTCGATTCGGATCTGCTGCCGGCCGGTGACGAACGCGTCGTCGCGGTGCGTTATGTGCCGCAACTGGCGCTGCTGCGGCGCACGCATGCGTTCGTCAGCCACGGCGGCGCGAATTCGGTGATGGAGTCGCTCGCGTGTGGCGTGCCGATGCTGCTGTCGCCGTTCTGCAACGACCAGTTCCATTCGGCGCACTTCGTCGAGCGGGCCGGCGCCGGATGCGTGCTGGATCCGCAGCAGGCCGGCGTCGCGGATATTACCGATGCGCTCGAGCGCTTGTTGCGTCCCGGCTCGCTACGCGAGCACGCGGCGCGGATCCGTGCGAGCTACGCGCGCGACGGCTCGGCGCAGGCCGCCCGCCTGATCAGCGAACTCGCTTCAGGAAGCCGCCTGGCGACAGCGTCATGAGCACGCGATCCTCGATGTCCTCGTCGACTTCGAACCGGCCGTCGCGGGCGAGAAATTCGCGCACGGCCGTGGCCGGGTTGTTGCCTTTGCCGTACGGCTTGCCGTCGAACATCGATGCCGGCAGATATTCCATGATGGTATCCATCACGATCGCGTAGCTGCCGGGCGTCACGAGCGCCGCATAGCATTCGAGTTCGCGCAGCACGTGCGCGTGCGTATGCGTGAGATCGAGGATCGCCATCACGCGCGCGCCGTCGCCGATCTGGGCGCGCACCGACGCGAGCGTGTCGGCCGCGCACGATTCGCCTTCGATCAGCACCATGCGATCAGCGAGCCGGTGCAATTGCAGGCGCTGCCTGACTTCGTCGCGCAGGCGCGGTTCGATCGCGACGACGCGGCCGCGATCGCCGTTCAGTTCCAGCATCGACGCGGAGAACACGACACCGCCGCCCGCCGCGATGCCGGTCTGCACGATGCAGTCGGGGCGCTCGCGCCAGATCAGTTCCTGGAGTGCGAGCATGTCGCCGGGCAGATGGAAGAAGCGCTCGCCGAGCCAGCGCGTCTGGAACAGATGGTCGAATTCGGCAGCGCGCGTCAGCCATTCGATGTTGATGTCCCGCATGCGGGCCGAAGGACGCTCTGACATGGTCAATGCAACGAGTAGGAGTGACGTGAAAACGCTGGAACCCTGGCTTCACCGGCACTGGAACCTCGGGCCGGCGCGCCTGCAGGCGCTGTCGTCGGGCCATACTAACAAAACGTATCTCGTCGAGTGCGATTCGGAGCGCGTGGTGCTGCGCGTGTCGTGGTCCGGCAAGCCGGTCGAGCAGGTGCATCGCGAGGCGTCGATACTCGGCGATCTCGGCCGTTCGCGCACGGCGCCGATGCTGCCCGCGCTGCCGCGACTGCGGCCGACCGTGGATGCGCAGTCCGGCGTGCAGGCCCCCGATGGAAGCTGGCTGCACCTGTTCGAGCATATCGACGGCGCCCCCGGCCTGCCCGGCGATGCGCAAGCGGGTGCGATCGATGCGATGCGCGCGCTCGCGCATCTGCATGCGGCGCTGGCGGCGATACCGGCGACCGAATCGGCTCCGCTGGCGTGGCTGTCGGCGCGCCATGCGCGTGTGTCGGCGCGCGCGATGCCGTCGTTGCCGGGTGAGTTGAGCGGCGATTACGGCACGATGATCCGGCGGATCGGCGCGCATCTCGCCGCCGCGTCCCGCTGGCTGACGGGGCCGGTGCATTGGCTGCACGGCGACTATCACGCGGGCAACCTGCTGTACGTGGGGCGTGCGGTGAGCGGCGTGCTCGATTTCGACGATGTCGGGCAGGGCGCGCAATGGCTCGAGGCGGCCTTTGCGCTGTTCTCGCTGTCGCGCGATGCGGGCAGGGACGATCGCTTCGTTTTCGATGCGCTGCGGTGGGAGGCCGGCCTGCAAGCCTATGCGGCGACGCGGGCCGATGCTGTGCCGGACTGGATGCGCGCGAACCGCGCTGCGTTGATGGCGCTGTTCTGCGTGGACCAGACGCTGATCCATCTGGAAGCCGCGCAACGCGGCCTGTGGATGCCGGGGCCCGGCATCGGGTTTCTCGGCGGCTGGCGGCAACTGCTGGGCGGCGCGGCGCCTGGGCGTTAGCCGGCCGCCGCGTCAGTTTTGTCGATTCAGGAACAGGCGCACGGCTTCGACCGTGTTGGGCCGCGCTTCTCCATGCCGCGATCCGTCGTGCATGCAGAACAGCACGTCGCGATGCCGTGCCGCGCTGTCGGCGACATGCGCGCGCATTGCGTCGAACAGTGCTTCGGGCGTCGGCGCCGGGCGCTGCCAATCGTCGAGGATTGCGCTCCAGCCTGTGTGTTCGCGTTGAAGGCGCGCCAGTACGCCGGCGCGATTGTCCTGCGGCGTCAGCCCGTAAGGCAGGCGCAGCGGGATCGTATCCGGCGCGGGCAAACCGGCCCGGCGATACGCGTCGCGAATCAGCGCGTCGGTCGCATCGATTTCGGCGATCAGCACGTCGTCCGCCAGCGCGCCCGGCTTCGCGTGCGAATGGGTGTGGTTGCCGAGCCGATGGCCTTCACGCGCCATTCTTGCCGCGATGTCGAGCGCACCCGCGAGGTTCTTGCCGAGCAGGAAGAAGGTCGCCTTGCACGAGGCGTCACGCAGGACGTCGAGCAAGGGCGGTGTCGACGGGCCGGGGCCGTCGTCGAAACTGAGGTGAATGGACATCGCGGGGAGGGCGCGTCGTTTAAGGTGTACCGGACGAACGATAGCGCAAGTCGCGCCGGGTGGCGGCGATCAGCAGAAATCGAGAGGCGAGCGCCACGCGAGCATCCTTCGGGTTCGAGGCGAGAACGGGCCGGACGGTCCGAACGGCCCGCGACGGCGATTCCATGACGCTTCGCGGGTGCGGCGCGAAATGCGGCTCAATCGGCCAGCCGCTTGTCCGCGAGCGCCTTGCAGCAATCGTCGTACACCCATTGCACGAGTTTCGCCCGATAGTCGAGATCGTCGGTATCGACGATTTCCTCGACCGCGTCGCGCGCCCACGGCGCGTCGACGAACCCGGCGTGCCGCTTCGCGATGTCCTGCGCGAGCGCCGCGAGCTTGGCGACCGCGAGCCAGTCGGCCTGGCGGTGATGACGATCGAGCCAGCGGTGCGCGGCCTGGACCTGGAACGTGGCGTCCGGCCACGATTCGTTGAGGTAAAACGCGCCGAGATTGCCGCAGGTGAGCCAGCAAAGCAGCTCCAGGCGGTCTTGCGAGCCGAGGGTATGGGATGCGTCGGACATGGCAGCGCTCACGAATTGCATCGATTCCGGGCGGCGCCGGTCGCAATGAGCCGGTGCCGATAATAAAAACATAGCACGATGCGGGCCCGACCGCGCACCCGGGCGGATGCTGACATGGCGGCGGCATGGCGGGCGCCGGGCCGGCGCTCGCGACTGACGGTGCAGCGAGGGTGCGGCAGACTCCAGGGTCCTTTCGAATGGCTGTCAATCGTCACACCAGTCGACCGCGACGCTCGTTAGAATGTCGGCTTCCCGCGCAGCATCGGGCTGGAGCAGGTGCCGAAACAGCTACGCCAGCCGACCTGAGCTTCAAGGCGCCAACTCTGGCCAACAGGAGACGGAACACGATGAAAATCTACGACCAGTTCTATATCGACGGCGCTTGGCGCAAACCGGCCGGAACGGGCACGATCGACGTGATCGACTCGGGCACCGAGGCGGTGATCGGCCGGATTCCGGAGGGCATCGCATCCGACGCGCAGGATGCGATCCGCGCGGCGCGCGCGGCCTTCGACGCGTGGGCGGCCACGCCGGCCGCGACGCGCGCGGGCTACCTGCGCAAGATCGTCGAGCATCTGCAGGCGCGCAGCGAGGAACTCGCGCAGTCGATCACGGGCGAAGTCGGGATGCCGATCAAGCTGTCGCGCGCGATCCAGGTCGGCGGCCCGATCTACAACTGGAAGGCGTATGCGAAGCTCGCCGAGTCGTTCGAATTCGAGGCGCAGGTCGGCAACTCGCTCGTGGTGCGCGAGCCGGTCGGCGTGGTCGCGGCGATCACGCCGTGGAACTACCCGCTCAACCAGGTCACGCTGAAGGTCGCGCCGGCGCTCGCGGCCGGCTGCACGGTCGTCCTGAAGCCGTCCGAAGTCGCGCCGCTCAACGCATTCATGCTCGCTGAAGCGATTCACGAAGCCGGCCTGCCGGCCGGCGTGTTCAACCTCGTGTGCGGCTACGGCCCGGTCGTCGGCGAGGTGCTGGCCACCGACCCGGACGTCGACATGGTGTCGTTCACGGGCTCGACGCGCGCCGGCAAGCGGGTGGCCGAGCTGGCGGCCGCGGGCGTCAAGCGCGTCGCGCTCGAACTGGGCGGCAAGTCGGCGTCGGTGATCCTCGACGATGCCGATTTCGCGACGGCGGTGAAGGGCACGGTCAACGCGTGCTACCTGAACGCGGGGCAGACCTGCTCGGCGCATACGCGGATGCTGGTGCCGGAAGCGCGCTACGAAGAGGCGCGCGAGATTGCGAAGGCCGCGGCCGAAACGTACGTCGCGGGCGATCCGCGGCAGGACGCGACGCGCCTCGGTGCGCTCGCGTCGGCCGTGCAGCAGCAGCGCGTGCAGGCGTATATCCAGCGCGGGATCGATGAAGGCGCGGAACTCGTGACGGGCGGCACCGGCCTGCCGGAAGGGCTCGCGAAAGGTTTCTTCGTGAAGCCGACCGTGTTCGGCCGCGTCGATCCGAAATCGACGATCGCGCAGGAAGAGATCTTCGGGCCGGTGCTGTCGATCATCACGTATCGCGACGAAGACGAAGCCGTACGGATCGCGAACGATTCGCCGTACGGGCTCGGCGGCGCGGTATGGGCCGGCAGCGACGAACGCGCGATGGGCATCGCGCGCCGCATCCGCACGGGGCAGGTCGACATCAACGGCGGCACGTGGAACGGCGCCGCGCCGTTCGGCGGCTACAAGCAGTCGGGGCACGGCCGCGAGAACGGTGTGTACGGGCTCGAAGAGTATCTCGAGTACAAGTCGATGCAGTTGAAACCGGCGAAGCCGGCCTGAGCGTTTCGTACTGCATGAACCGGAAACGGCAGGCACGCTCGCGTGCCGTTTTTTATTGACGGCCGTCAAGGTGCGCTGCAGTGAATCGTCGATCATCGCGGTTCCGATGTTCCGACGAGGTATCCGATGACCGTACGCACTTCCTTTCCGCCGCTGACGATTCGCGGCCGCACCTTGCTGCCTGTCGTGCAAGGCGGCATGGGCGTCGGCATCTCCGCGCACCGGCTGGCAGGCAGCGTCGCGCGCGAAGGCGCGGTCGGCACGATCGCGAGCATCGACCTGCGCCACCATCATGCGGACCTGCTCGCGCGTTGCCGTGCGCAACCTGATCGCGCGACGCTAGAGGCCGCGAACCTCGACGCATTGGCGCGCGAGATCCGTCTCGCGAAGACCTACGGCGAAGGGCGCGGGATGATCGCGGTCAACGTGATGAAGGCGGTGAGCGCGCATGCGGACTACGTGCGAGTCGCGTGCGACGAGGGCGCCGATGCGATCGTGATGGGTGCGGGCCTGCCGCTCGACCTGCCCGATCTCACGCAGGGACACGACATCGCGCTGATCCCGATCCTGTCGGACAGCCGCGGGATCGCGCTCGTGCTGAAGAAGTGGATGAAGAAGGGGCGCCTGCCCGATGCGATCGTGATCGAGCATCCGGCGCATGCGGGCGGCCACCTCGGCGTCACGCAGATCGACGACATGCACGATCACCGTTTCGATTTCGCGCGCGTGCTCGACGAGACCGCGCAGGTGATGGCGTCGCTCGGCCTCGCGCGCGACACGATCCCGCTGATCGTTGCGGGCGGGATCAACAGTCACGACATGGTGCGTGACGCGCTCGCGGCCGGTGCGAACGGCGTGCAGGTCGGGACGCCGTTCGCGGTGACGGAAGAGGGCGATGCGCATCCGGATTTCAAGCGCGTGCTCGCCGATGCGGCGCCCGACGACATCGTCGAATTCGTCAGCGTGACGGGGTTGCCCGCGCGCGCGGTGAAGACGCCATGGCTCGATCGTTACCTGCGCAACGAGACGCGCATCCGCAACAAGCTAGGTGCATTCAAGCAGCGCTGTCCGACCGCGCTCGAATGCCTGAGCGTGTGCGGCTTGCGCGACGGCATCGAGAAGTTCGGCCATTTCTGCATCGACACGCGGCTGGCGGCCGCGCTGCGCGGCGACGTCGCGAACGGCTTGTTCTTCCGCGGCCGCGAAGCGCTGCCGTTCGGCCGCGCGATCCGCAGCGTGCGCGATTTGCTCGACCTGTTGCTGACGGGCCGTGCGACCGAGCCTGCGGCAAACCGCCCCACGTTTACGCTGGCTTGACGAATATCAAGATAAGGAAAAGACCCTACGGGGAGAATGGATACATTCTTTGGGGGTCCGTACCATGCATAAAACGATTCGAACTTTTGTCACCGCTGCCGCCGTTGCGGCAAGCCTCGTCGCGATGCCGTCGGTGTCGCACGCGGCGTCGCCGGGCGACGGCATCAACCAGGGTGACGTCCTGGTCCGGCTGCGCGCGATCAGCATCCAGCCGAACGAGCGCGCGAGCGACACGCTCGGCGCGCTCAACGTCGGCGTGAACAACGCGATCGTGCCCGAGCTCGACTTCACGTACATGATCCGCGATTACCTCGGCGTCGAGCTGATCCTCGGCACGTCGCGGCACCAGGTGACGTCGAGCCTCGGCAATCTCGGCGGCGTGGGCGTGCTGCCGCCGACGCTGCTGCTGCAGTATCACTTCAACCATGCCGGCAAGGTGCGTCCGTACGTCGGCGCGGGGTTGAACTACACGTACTTCTACAACAACGGGCTCAACGTCGGCGGGGAGGGCGTGTCGATCAACAAGAGCAGCTTCGGGCCGGCGCTGCAGTTCGGCGTCGACGTGCAGTTGACGAAGAAGGTGTTCATGAACGTCGACGTGAAGAAGATCTGGATGAGCACCGATGCGACGCTCGGCGACAAGGGCATCGGCACGCTGCACATCGATCCGCTGATCGTCGGCGTGGGCGTCGGGATGAAGTTCTAGACGCGGCGGGAAAAGAACAGAGTTGGGGTTGGCGGCATGTCAGTCGGCATGCCGCTTTTTTTATGCGCGAGGGATTTACAGCTTGTCGTACTGGAAGCGCATCGCGGTGCCTTCGCGCGTGATGCGCTCCCACACCGTGCGCTTTTCGTCGTCGCTCAGGAACACCCAGTTCGACACTTCGGCGGCCGTGCGGCCGCAGCCCTTGCAGACTTCGTCGAAGAGGGTCGAGCACACGCCGATGCAGGGGCTGTCGGGCAGGTCGTGGAGATTGGAGGCCATCGGAAGGGTTCGCGCGGTTGAATCGTGAGCCGCCATTTTAATGCATCGCGGCCGGTCGGCCCGGCGGGCGCGGCCGGCATGCGGTATCGGCGCATCGTCACGACGGTGCGGCCGGCCGGTCCGGCGCGGAAGCACCGCACCGGCCGGCCGACAGGGCCGCCCGCCAGGCGCCGGGGCGCGCAGCGCGCCGAGATTTTCACCGGTGAAACGGCGGCGCGCACAGGCCGTTGGACGCGCGACCCGAGCGGCCCGCGAACGCGGTTGCGCCGCTGCCTGTTTTTCCCGGTGGACAGCCGCCGATTACCCGATAGAATTCCTCCCGGAATGCCCGGCCGCACGGGCGGCCTGACTGGCCGGCGGCGGTAATCTGTTCCGTTTGCGCGACACCGGCATGATTTTTTTGTGACCGAGCGCGAATGGTGGTAGTTTTCGGGGTTTTCGAGGGGCGGAGCACCAGAATGCGCCGCCGTGACGAGGCAGACGGCAGCCGGACAAACGGTCCGGCCGGAGGGAGAACGGGATGAAAGCAAAAGTAGTGGGCCGGTTCGCAGCGCTCGCGCTGTGCGTGGGTGCATCGGCGGCAGCGGCGAAGGATACGCAGCTCAATGTCTATAACTGGTCGGACTACATTGCGAAGGACACGATCCCGAACTTCGAGAAGCAGGCGGGTGTCAAGGTTCGCTACGACAACTATGACAGCGACGACACGCTGCAGGCGAAGCTGCTGACGGGCAGCTCGGGCTACGACATCGTCGTGCCGACCAGCAACTACGCGGGCAAGCAGATCGCCGCCGGCATCTTCGCGCCGCTCGACAAGTCGAAGCTGCCGAACCTCAAGTACCTCGATCCGCAACTGATGGCGCTCGTCGCCGGCGCGGACCCGGGCAACAAGTACTCGGTGCCCTGGGCGTACGGCACGACCGGCCTCGCGTACAACCTGACCAAGGCGCAGCAGGCGCTCGGCAAGGTGCCGCTCGACAACTGGGACATCCTGTTCAAGCCGGAAAACCTGTCGAAGCTGAAGACCTGCGGCGTGTCGGTGCTCGACGCGCCCGACCAGATGTTCGCGGCTGCGCTGCACTACATCGGCAAGGATCCGATGAGCACGAACCCGGCCGACTACAAGGCCGCGATGGAAGTGCTGAAGAAGATCCGCCCGTACATCACGCAATTCAACTCGTCGGGCTACATCAACGACCTGGTCGGCGGCGACATCTGCTTCGCGTTCGGCTGGTCGGGCGACGTCGTGATCGCGAAGCATCGCGCGATCGAGGCGAAGAAGCCGTACAAGGTCGAGTACTACATTCCGAAGGGCGGCGCGCCGGTGTGGTTCGACGTGATGGCGATCCCGAAGGACGCGAAGAACAAGGATGCCGCGCTGCAGTGGATCAACTACATCGAGGATCCGAAGGTGCACGCGGCGATCACGAACGCGGTGTACTACCCGAGCGCCAATGCCGAGGCACGCAAGTACGTGCGGCCCGACGTCGCGAACGACCCGGCCGTCTACCCGCCGGCCGACGTCGTGAAGACGCTGTTCCTGCTCAAGCCGCTGCCGCCTGAAATCCAGCGCCTGCAGACGCGTCTGTGGACCGAGCTGAAGTCGGGCCGCTGACGCGAGCCGGCGTTCCCCAGCAGTCATGAAGCCCCTGGTGCCCCCGGGGGCTTTGTTCGTTAAACGCAGGAGAGAAGCAGCACATCATGAATAGCCAGTCGGGTGCGCCGGTCGCGGGCGCACCGTCCTCCGTTTCCTCCTCCGGCGCCGATGCGCGCGCCGAGAATTTTGTCCAGATCGTCGACGTCGTGAAGAAATTCGGCGACACCGAAGCCGTGCGCAGCGTCAACCTGACCGTGCGCCGGGGCGAGCTGTTCGCGCTGCTCGGCAGCTCGGGCTGCGGCAAGTCGACGTTGCTGCGCATGCTCGCGGGCCTCGAGACGGTCACGTCGGGCAAGATCCTGATCGACGGCGAGGATCTCGCGCAGATGCCGCCGTACAAGCGGCCCGTGAACATGATGTTCCAGTCGTATGCGCTGTTCCCGCACATGTCGGTCGAGTCGAACGTCGCGTTCGGCCTGAAGCAGGAAGGCGTGCCGAAGGCCGAGCTGAAGGAGCGCGTGCATGCGGCGCTCGAACTCGTGCAGATGAGCAAGTATGCGAAGCGCAAGCCGCATCAGCTCTCCGGCGGCCAGCAGCAGCGCGTCGCGCTCGCGCGTTCGCTGGTCAAGCGCCCGAAGCTGCTGCTGCTCGACGAGCCGATGTCGGCGCTCGACAAGCAGATCCGCCAGCGCACGCAGATCGAGCTCGTCAACATCCTGAACAAGGTCGGCGTCACCTGCATCATGGTCACGCACGACCAGGAAGAAGCGATGACGATGGCGAACCGTCTCGCGGTGATGAGCGAAGGCCAGATCGTGCAGATCGGTTCGCCGAACGAGGTCTACGAATATCCGAACAGCCGCTTCTCGGCCGAGTTCATCGGCTCGACGAACCTGTTCGACGGCGTGACCGTCGAGGACGAACCCGACCACGTGTACATCGAATCGCCGGAGCTGCCGAGCCGGCTGTACGTGAGCCACGGAATCTCGGGCCCGCTCGGGATGCCGGTCACGGTGTCGGTGCGCCCCGAGCGGATCGCGCTCACGCGCAAGCCGCCCGAAGGCGCGTTCAACTGGGCGCGCGGCAGGATCGGCAACGTCGCGTACATGGGCGGCTATTCGCTGTATCACGTGAAGCTCGACGCGGGCAAGACGGTGATCGCGAACGTGTCGAGCCTCGCGATTTCGGAGCTCGACACGCCGGCGCTCGGCGACGAGATCTACGTGCGCTGGAGCGCGACCGCAGGCGTGGTGCTGACGTCATGAACGCGTTCAAGTCCCTGCTCGAGTGGCCGGTGCGGCGCTTCAACCTGACGGGCGCGTCGGCGGTCGTCGCCGGGCCGTTCACGTGGCTCGTGCTGTTCTTCCTCGTGCCGTTCGTGCTGGTCGTCAAGATCAGCTTCGCGGAACTGCAGCTCGGCATCCCGCCGTACACGGAGCTGGCGTCATACGCGGACGGCGTCGTGCACGTCGCGCTGAACCTGTCGCACTACGCGTTCCTGTTCACGGACAGCCTGTATTTCGCGACCTACGTGAATTCGGTGTGGGTAGCCGCGGTCACGACGCTGCTGTGTCTGCTGATCGGCTATCCGATGGCGTACTACATCGCGCGCTCGAACCCGGCGACCCGCAACCTGCTGATGATGGGCGTGATGCTGCCGTTCTGGACGTCGTTCCTGATCCGCGTGTATGCATGGATCGGCATCCTGAAGAACAACGGGCTGCTGAACAACTTCCTGATGTGGATCGGCCTGACCCATACGCCGATCGAGCTGTACCGCACGAACTATGCGGTGTACATCGGGATGGTGTATTCGTACCTGCCGTTCCTCGTGATGCCGCTCTACGCGCACCTCGTGAAGATGGACCTGCGCCTGCTCGAGGCCGCGTACGACCTCGGCGCGAAGCCGTGGAAGGCGTTCGTGCAGATCACGCTGCCGCTGTCGAAGAACGGGATCATCGCGGGCTGCCTGCTGGTGTTCATTCCGGCGGTCGGCGAGTACGTGATTCCGGAACTGCTCGGCGGCGCGAACACGCTGATGATCGGCCGCGTGATGTGGAATGAGTTCTTCAACAACGCAGACTGGCCGATGGCGTCGGCGGTGACCTGCGCGATGGTGGTGCTGCTGCTCGTGCCGATGGCGATGTTCCAGCACTTCCAGGCGAAGGAGCAGGAGGCCCGTCGATGAAGCCGAATCGTTACCTGCAGTTCGCGGCGCTGTTTGCCGGCTTCGCGTTCCTGTACATCCCGATCATCAGCCTGATCGTCTATTCGTTCAACGAGTCGAAGCTCGTCACCGTGTGGTCGGGCTTTTCGTTCCGCTGGTACTCGGCGCTCGTCGAGGACGACGAGCTGCTGACGGCCGCGTGGCTGTCGCTGAAGATCGGCATGCTGACCGCGTTCGCGTCGGTGTTCATCGGCACGTGGGCCGGCTTCGTGCTCGCGCGGATGGGGCGCTTTCGCGGCTTCGCGCTGTTCAGCGGGATGATCAACGCGCCGCTGGTGATTCCCGAGGTGATCCAGGGGATCTCGCTGCTGCTGCTGTTCATCGAGCTCGCGAAGTGGATCGGCTGGCCGGCCGAGCGCGGCATCTTCACGATCTGGCTTGGCCACGTGATGCTGTGCATCTCGTATGTCGCGATCATCGTGCAGTCGCGCGTGCGCGAGCTGAATCCGTCGCTGGAAGAGGCCGCGCTCGATCTCGGCGCAACGCCGCTGAAGGTGTTCTTCACGATCACGCTGCCGCTGATCTCGCAGGCGCTGATTGCGGGCTGGCTACTGTCGTTCACGCTGTCGATCGACGACCTCGTGCTGTCGGCGTTCCTGTCGGGCCCCGGCTCGACGACGCTGCCGCTCGTCGTGTTCTCGCGCGTGCGCCTCGGGCTGAACCCGGAAATGAACGCGCTCGCGACGCTGTTCATCGTCGCGGTGACGGCCGGCGTCGTGATCGCGAACTTCGTGATGCTGCGCCAGGAGCGCAAGCGGATGGCGGGGTTCGCGACCTGACGCGCAGGTCGCGGCCGCAATAAAAAACGCCCGGTGCCGACGACGAGTCGGGCCGGGCGTTTTGTTTGGGCGCGCTGCGTGCCGCTTGGCGCAGGTCGCCGCCGGTCAGTACGCGAAGCTCTTGCCGGGCGTCGTCCAGACCGCGGTGGCGGCCGAGCACGGTTGGAGGCTCAGCGTGCCGCCGGCGGCGGGCGCGAGGCAGCGGCCCGTCGGCTGCGACACGAGCTGTGCCGAACCGGGCGCGGTGCCGGCCTTGACGAGCCATTGCTGATCGGCCTCGCCGGCGACGCAGGTGCGCAGCAGCGCGCCGTTGCCCGCGCTCGGTGCCTGCGCGGTGAGGCAGTAGCTGTACTTGGTCTGCAGCGTGCCGTCGCCCGCGGCGACCCACAGTTGCGGATTGAAGTGCGTGCCGCCGGACGCGCGCACCGACGCGAGCGTCGGGCAGGCGCCGAGCACCGCGGCATTGCCGTCGCGCAGGCCACCCGATGCGGTCAGGCAAGCGCCATTCGCCTTGACGAGGCCTGCGGCCGACTGCTGCGGGCCGCCGATCAGCGTCGCGACGCCGTTCGATTCGGATGCGTTTGCGTAAGCGGCGGGGCACGTCTTGTTGACCGTGACCGACGGGACAGGCACCGTCACCGGATTGCCGAGCCCGTCGTAGGCAGCCACGCTGAATCGCGCGTTCGTGTATGCAACCGACGCGCAGCTCGTGCGGCTCGAATTCCAGTCGAAGTACTCGACCCACTGGCTGATCGACGAGACCGGAACCTGCGTTTGCGTCGTGCCGACGTAGATGCTGCCGATGTCGAAGCTGTCGCCGGTCGCGCCGCCCGTCACGTCGGTCACGTTGCTCTTGAACCAGCCGGGCCCCTGGCTCGCGTCCGGCGTGATGCGGAAGCGGTACGTGTGGCCAGCCTGCCACTCGTAGCGATAGCGGCATTGCGCGCCGGCGCTGCCATCCGTCGCCGAGCCGCTGACCGTGCAGTAGCTGCCCGCGCCGATGCCTGCGCTCGTGGGTGTGCCGGGTTTCGCGGCGGTGGCGCCCCACAGGCTGAAGAGGAATTGCTTGCCCGTGCCTTCGCTGGCAGACACCAGTTCGGTCGACTGCAAACCCGTGTAGCCGTGCAGCGAGTTGACCTGGTTCGACCAGTACACGTTGGAGTTCGGGCCCGGGTCGGTCTCCGGTGTGATGAACAGGTCGAGGATCGCGACGCTGCGCAGCGTCGACGGGAACCACGTGTTGCTGTAAAGCCCCGGCGTCGCGCCGAGGAAGCCGTTGAGCGTCGGCGCGGTGCTGGCCGACAGTGTCGCAAGGCCCGGCGCCGTGCTGGCCGCGATGCTGAAACTGCGCGTGCCCGGTGGCGGCAGGGACGCGACGGGCGGTACGCCGAGCGTGAAGGTGAACGTGCACGCGCCGCCTGCCGGCACCGTCGCGCCGGTCAGCGCGAGCTGCGCGGTGCCGTCGCTGGCCAGCGTACCGCCGCACGCGCTCGTGAAACCGTTCGCGGTGAAACCGGCGGGCATGCCGATGGAGAGGCCGGCGGCAGCCGGTTCGGTGCCTGTGTTGGCGAGTTTCAGCGTCGCCTTGTCGGTGCCGCCTACGGACGGCGACAGGCTGGCGAGCGTCAATGTCGCCGTGTAGGCGGGCGCGGCGAGCGCAGTGAGCGGAGCGAGCATCAGCGCAGCGATTGCCGCGCGGCTGACGGACGGGACGAGCATGGCCGGACTCCTGAATAGTTATTCGTTTTCGACGCGCGAAGGACGGGCGTGCGGCGGCGAGTCTAGCATGCGGTCCTGACAAATTCGCGACGGATGGTGCGCGTCGCGAGCCGGGCGCGGGATCGATTCCGCACCCGGATGCTGAGCCGGCTTATGCGCCGAACGCCGCCTTCGCCAGCAACCCGAGCGCGACGCACACGAGCACCGCCGCGAAGCCGGCCTGCACGTGTCGCGCAGCAAGGTGCCGCGATGCGCCGCGACCGGCGGCCATGCCGAGCGCGGTCGCGACGGTGAACCACAGCGTCACGTCGAGCGGTGCGCGCGTACCCGATACGAGCGTTGCGAACACGCCGCCGGCGCCGACCAGCGCGATCACCATCAGCGACGTCGCGACGATGCCGTGCATCGACACGTTCGTGAACTTGCGCAGCATCGGCACGATCACGAAGCCGCCGCCGACGCCGAGCAACCCCGTCATCAGGCCCGTCACCGCACCGGTCGACGCGAGCGCGACGCCGACCGGCCAGGACCACACGAGACGGCCCGTATCGGGATTCACGCGGCCGATGCACAGCGGTGACGCGTCCGCGTCGACCGGTGCGTGCCGCAGCGCCTGCCGCAGCAGGCGGCCGGCGACGATCAGCATCGTCAGCGCGAACAGCGCGAGCAGCAGGCGCTGCGGCAGCACATGCGCGAGCCGCACGCCGAGCGTGGTCAGCGGCACGCCGGCCACGGCCATCAGCAGCGCCGCGCGATAGCGCACGAGCCCGCGGCGGAAGCCTTCGAGCGCACCGAGCGCGGCACTGCCGGCCACCGCGACGAGCGCGACGGGCGTGGCCTGCTGCATCGGCCAGCTCATGCCGACGACGAGCGCAGGCACCGCGAGAATGCCGCCGCCGGCGCCGGTCAGGCCGAGCACGGCGCCGACGAAGCCGCCGAGTACGAGGGAAATCAGCATGACGTCATCGGGCTCCGGTCAACGCGCGATCGCGGGTTTCGCGAGCCATTCGCGGCCCTTGAGCATCGCCTTCCAGTAGAGCGGCGGCAGCACGCGTTCCTTGAGCAGCCACGCGAGCCGCGACGGGCGCTTGCCGTCGATCAGCCAGGCGGGGAAGGTCGGCGCGACCTTGCCGCCGTACAGGAACTCGGCGAGCACGATCTTGCCGCGCTCGACCGTGAGCGGGCACGAGCCGTAGCCGTCGTATGCGGCGTCGCCGTGCGCGTGGCCGAGCGATGCGAGCAGGTTGTGCGCAACGACGGGCGCCTGCTTGCGGGCGGCCGCGGCCGTCTTCGCATTGGTCGTGTTGGTGGCGTCGCCGAGCGCGTAGATGTCCGGGAAGTGCTTGTGCCGCAGCGTCGCCGGATCGACGTCGATCCAGCCGGCCGCGTCGGCGAGCGGGCTCGATCGCACGAAGTCGGGCGCCTTCTGCGGCGGCACGACGTGGATCATGTCGAACGAACGCACGACGGTTTCGGTGCCGCCGTCCGGCAGCGCGCGCGCGAACGTCGCGCGGCGCGCGGGCCCGTCGATCGCGACGAGGTTATGGCCGAACGACAGCGCGATGTCATAGCTTTTCACGTACTCCATCAGCGCGGGCACGTAGTCGGCCACGCCGAACAGCGCGCCGCCCGCATTCAGGAACTCGACGTTCGCGGCCTCGAGGCGCCCCGAGCGCCGCCAGTGGTCGCACGACAGGTACATCGCCTTTTGCGGCGCGCCCGCGCACTTGATCGGCATCGGCGGCTGCGTGAAGAGCGCGTTGCCGCCGCGGAACGTACGGACGAGCTCCCACGTGTACGGCGCGAGATCGTAGCGGTAGTTCGACGTGACGCCGTTGCGGCCGAGCGTGTCGGCGAGGCCTTCGATCGCGTGCCAGTCGAGCTTGAGCCCCGGGCACACGACGAGCTTGCGGTAGCCGATGCGCCGGCAGCCGTCGAGCACGACCGTGTGCGCGTCGGGCTCGAAGCCCGCGACGGCGGCCTGGATCCGGTGCACGCCGCGCGGCAGCACGTCGGTCATCTGGCGCGCGGTCGTCTCGGGCCGGAACACGCCCGCGCCGACCATCGTCCAGCCAGGCTGGTAGTAGTGGACATCTGCCGGATCGATTACCGCGATGTCGAGCGACGCGTTGCGCGCGAGCAGGCTCGATGCGACCGCGATACCGGCCGCGCCCGCGCCGACGATCACGATGTCGTGCCGCGCGTCGACGGCCGGCGCGGCCTGCCGGCTGCCTTGCGTGACGCGCGACGCGACCGCGCGCAGGTCGTAGCCGGCCGCGTCGGCCGTCGCGACGATGTCGTCCAGCGGACGCAGGCCCGCTTGCGACAGCGCCCACAGCGTGGCCGAGCGCGTGCCGCTGCGGCAGTATGCGAGCACCGGGCCGTCGAGCGATGCGACGAGCGCGCCGAACTGCGCGGCCTGGTCGTCGGTCACCTTGCCCGTATCGACCGGCAGGTAATGCACGTCGATGCCGAGCGGCGCGGCGGCCGCGCGGATCTCGGTGACGGTCGGCTGGTCGGGGCCTTCGCCGTCGGGCCGGTTGCAGACGATCGCGCGGATGCCCGCCGCGTGCAGCGCGGGCAGGTCGGCCGCCGCGATCTGCGGCGAGACCGACAGCGCGTCGGTCAGCTTGCGGATGGTGGTCATGTCGGGGTTCTCGGTTGGGGACGGCGGCGCTCAGATCGCGTCGAGCGGGATCTTCAGGTAGCGCACGCCATTGTTTTCGGGCTCGGGCAGGTGGCCGGCGCGCATGTTGACCTGCACGGACGGCAGCATCAGCACCGGCATGTCGAGCGTCGCATCGCGCGCGGTGCGCATCGCGACGAAATCGTCCTCGGTCACGCCGTCCTTCACGTGCACGTTCGCGCGGCGCTGCTCGGCAACGGTCGTCACGAACTGCACGTCGCGGCCGCCCGGCTGGTAGTCGTGGCACAGGTACAGGCGCGTGTCGGGCGGCAGCGCGAGCACGCGGGAGATCGAGCGGTACAGCGTGCGCGCGTCGCCTCCGGGGAAGTCGCAGCGGGCCGTGCCGTAGTCGGGCATGAACAGCGTGTCGCCGACGAACGCCGCGCGCTGCGTCGCGTCGTCGACGCAGTAGGTCATGCACGCGGGCGTGTGGCCCGGCGTGTGCAGCGCGCGGATCGTCAGCGTGCCGAGCGCGAGCGTGTCGCCGTCGTCGACGAGCCGGTCGAACTGGCGGCCGTCTTCCGCGAAGCCGGGGCCCGCGTTGAACAGCGTGCCGAAGACGTGCTGCACGCGGCGCACGTGCGAACCGATCGCGATCCGGCCGCCGACCCGTGCCTTCAGGTACGGCGCGGCCGACAGGTGGTCGGCATGCACGTGCGTCTCGAGCAGCCAGTGCACGGTCGCGCCGAGTTCGGCGACGCGGGCGATCAGCCGGTCGGCGCTGGCGGTGCGCGTGCGGCCGGATTTCGGGTCGTAGTCGAGCACGCTGTCGACCAGCGCGCACGCGCGGCTCGCCGTATCGAGCAGGAGATAGCTGACGGTGTGGGTCGCCGGGTCGAAAAAGCCTTCGACCGACAGCGTGGGGGCGTTGCTCACGGGGTGTCCTCGATCGGGTTCTGCATTTGCAATCGGGATCTCTAACTCAAGAAGCATGCCAAGCGGCACAGCGGTGCCGGCCGATGGGCCAGAGGCTTGATTTGGCTCGGGTTTTCGGCGTGGCCGTGGCAATGCACGGGCGTTGGCGGTCGCCGGTCGAGCATGTTGACTGCCATATCTGGCAGTGCCGTGGCAGAATTGGCAGTCAGCCTGGCAGTCCGTCCGGCAGAACCGTCACCGAGCGCCCGCATGAATCCGCATGACACCATCCCGATCGTTCCCGTCCCGCGCCGCGATGTCACGCCCGACGTACGCGCGCTCGTCGCGTATCTCGAGCAGGACCCGCAGCCGATGATCGTCGTCGATCCCGACTACCGCATCCTCGCGGCGAACGATGCGTACCGGCGCCAGTTCGGCGTGGCGGGCGTCGAGCACGTGGGCCGGCACTGCTTCCAGGTTTCGCACCACTACGACGTGCCGTGCGACCAGGCCGGCGAGCATTGCCCGATGAAGCAGGCGCTCGAATCGCGCGGGCTGAACCGCGTGCTGCACATCCATCACACGCCGCGCGGCCCCGAGCACGTCGACGTCGAACTGCGGCCGATCTTCGATGCGCACGGCAACGTGATCGCGTATGTCGAGCGGCTGACGACGGTGCGCAGCGCGTCCGCACAGCCGAGCGCGGAAGGGCTGGTCGGCGGCGCCGACGCGTTCAACGCGGCGCTCGGCGCGCTGCAGCGCGTCGCACCGTCGATGTTGCCGGTGCTGCTGCTCGGCGAGTCGGGCACCGGCAAGGAGCTGTTCGCCCGCGCGCTGCACGAGGCGAGCGATCGCGCGATGGGGCCGTTCGTCGTCGTCGATTGCTCGGGGATCGCGGAGACGCTGTTCGAGAGTGAGCTGTTCGGCTATGAGAAAGGCGCGTTCACGGGCGCGAACCAGCGCAAGCCGGGCCTCGTCGAGACGGCGCAAGGCGGCACGCTGTTTCTCGACGAGATCGGCGACGTGCCGCTGCCGATGCAGGTGAAGCTGCTCAGGCTGATCGAGTCGGGCACGTTCCGGCGCGTCGGCGGCGTCGAGGCGCTGCGCGCCGATTTCCGGCTCGTCGCGGCCACGCACAAGCCGCTGCGCGAGATGATCGACGACGGCCGGTTCCGGCAGGACCTCTACTATCGGATCAATGCGTTTCCGATCCCGCTGCCGGCGCTGCGCGAACGGCAGGGCGACGTTACGCTGCTCGCCGAATCGATCCTGCGGCGGATCGCGAACGCGCGCACGAATGTGGGCGATGCGGGCGCGCGGCCGTTCGCGGCCCGGCCGTTCGTGCTGACCGAGCGCGCGCGCGCGTGCCTCGACGCGTATGCGTGGCCGGGCAACATCCGCGAACTGCGCAACGTGCTCGAACGCGCATGCCTGTTCGCGGACGACGGGACGATCCGGGTCGAGCACCTGCCGGCCGAACTCGTCGCGGCATCGGCGGCGCAGCCGGATGGCGCGGGTGCGGCGGGCGCGCTGACGGATGCCGAACTGGCGCGGATCGCCGGCGAATTCACCGGCACGCGCAAGGCGCTGGCCGAGCGCACGGGGATGAGCGAGCGCACGCTGTACCGGCGCTTGAAGGCGCTCGGGCTGGGCACGCGCGGCGGGCAACCCGCGTGCCGCCCGCCACGTGACTGATCAGCGCGCCGGCGCCAACTGCGCCATCGCCTCGCGGATGAAACCGAGCAGCGTATCGTCGATCCACGCGTCCTTCGTCAGCGCCGGCTCGTTCATCATCGCGTGACGGAATTTCGCGTGCGTGGCCGGATCGTGGCCCGCATAGCTGCAGAACAGCTCGAGCCAGCGCTGCGCGAGCGCGCGGCCTTCCGGCGAATCGGGCTTCGCGCCCGCGTCGATCGCGTCGCGCACGTCGCCCATCAGTTGCGGCCATTCCATCGCGCGTTTGCCGTAGTGCGCCCGCATGAAGCGGATCTCGTCCGGCGCGAGGTGCTTCTCGAAGATCCGCATCTTCGTTTCCGAGGCCGCGCGCAGCACATAGTCGCGCAGCGCGGTCGAAATGCCGATCTTCGACTGCATAGCCGGTTCGTGTTCGTGCATCAGGTTCAGCTTCGCGAGCAGCCGCGGGTCGTTGTTCGTGTCGCGCACGAGCATCGTCATCCAGCGGCCGGCGAGCGCACGGGCACGCTCGTCCTCGGGCGGTACGCCCGCGTCGTGCAGCGCACGGACCTCGCCGACGAGCGCGATCCATTCGGCGTCGCCGGCCTGGCTCTTGCGGTACATCGGCATGCGTGCGAGTTCTTCCTCGGAAAAGTATTTGTCGTACACGGTCATCAACTCCAGTGTGGTGAGCCAATCGGCCAGTTCCGGCTCCGTGCCCGCGTCGAGCTGCGCGTGCAGGCTCACGAGCCGCTCGCGCAGCTGCGCGGTTTGCGCGAGCTGGCGGTCGAGCAGCGCGATCTGCTTCGCGACGAGATCGACGAGCGGGGAGCCGGGCTGGTTCAGGTAGTCGCCGATTTCGGTGAGCGACAGTCCGAAGCGACGCAGTGCCTGGATCTGGTGGAGCCGGGCGATGTCGTGGCGGTCGTACAGCCGGTAGCCGTTGTCGGCGCGCGCCGATGGCGTCAGCAGACCGATCGCGTGATAGTGATGAAGCGTGCGGACGGTCAGCCCGCTGCGTTTCGCCAGTTCTCCCACTTTCAGCTGCATTCGTTCCTCCGTTCGGTACGCACACTGGAGTCTCGAACGTTACGCTACGTGAGGGTCAAGCGGAAGATCGGCGATCGGGCGCGCGCGAGGTCGCTCCGCGCGCGCCCGATCGCCGGGCCGGCTTATCGCGGCGAAGGCGCGGTGTCAGGCGTGGCGGCGCGTGCTTCCTTGCCGGTTGCGCTGTCGCCGGCTGCCTTGTCGGTTTTGCCGGCTTTATCGGCTTTGTCGGCCGGCGGCGTGCCCATCGCCTGATAGAGCCGCGCGGTATCCGCGAACCGCGCGCCGGTCGCGCGGATCTCGTCGAGCCGCGCGTTGCGGTACTGCAGCTCGCTGGCGCGCGCGGCCGACGGCGGCAGCGCGCCGAGCCGCACGCGGGCGGCCGCGTCGTCGTATGAGCCGCGCGCGGACAGCGCGGCGCGCGACGATGCGTCGAGCGCCTCCGCATCGTGCTCGAGCGCCGCGAGCGAATCGGCGACGTTCTGGAACGCGCCGAGCACGGCCTGCTTGTACTGGTCGACCGCGGCTTCGTAGGTGGCCTTCGCCGCGCGGCGCTGCGCGAGCAGCGCGCCGCCGTGGAAGATCGGCTGGCTCAGCGACGCGCCGACGTTCCAGATCGCGCCGGCGCCCGACAGCATGGCCGGCCAGCTGAAGCCGCCTTTGCCCATCGCCGCCGACAGCGACAGTTGCGGGAACAGCTGCGCGGTCGCGACGCCCACTTCGGCCGCGGCCGCCTTCAGACCCGCGTCGGCCGCCTGGATGTCCGGGCGGCTTTGCAGCAGGTCCGACGGCACGACGACGGGCACCTGTTCGGGCAGGTGCAGATCGGCGAGCGTGAGATCGGCAGGCGGCCGGTCGGGCGTGCGGCCGACCAGCACCGCGAGCGCATGGCGCGCCGAGTCGCGCTGCTGGCGCAGCGCGGGCAGGCTTGCCGCGAACGTGTCGGCGCTTTGCCGCGCGTTCAGCGCGTCGCTGCGCGACGCCGAGCCGAGCGCGTAGCGGCGTTCGGCGTCGTGCGCCTGGTCGTTCGCGAGTGCGACGAGCCGCTCGGTCGTATCGATCTGCGCGTTGAGCACCGACACCGTGATCGACGCGGTGACGATGTTCGCGGCCAGCGCGCGCCGCGCGGATTCGAGCTGGAACGCACTGACGTCGACGCGTTTCGCGAGCGCGCGGTTCGCGAAGCGGGAGGCGCCGAACAGGTCGATCGTGTAGCTCGCCTGCAGTTGCCCGACGAACGTGTCGTACAGCAGCGTCGGTGCGCCGAGCGCCGGAATCGGCACGCCGAGCGCACGCTGGCGCGTGGCCTGGCCGACCGCGTCGATCGACGGCAGCATCGAGCTGCCGATCTGTCCGCGCAACTGCTCGCGCGCGGCATCCAGCGAATGCGACGCCGCGCCGAGCGTCGGGCTGTTGCGCAGCCCTTCGTCGACGAGCGCGTTCAGCGCATCGGAACGGTACTGTTTCCACCAGTCGGGCACCGGCTGCGCGCCGACTTCGAACTGCTGCACGACGCCTTGCGCGGACACGGTCTGCTGGACTTGCGGCGCGGCGCCGTAATGCGCGGGCGACGGCATCGCGGGCGGCTCGCCGCTCGGCGCGAACCACGCGCAGCCGGCGAGCGGGCCGGCGAGGCTCGCGGCCGCGAGCGCGCGCACGGCTTGGGTTTTCAGGTTCATCGACACATCCATGGTCAGGCTCCCGACGGCGCGGCCGGCGTGCTGCCGTCATGCGGCGGGCCGTCCTGCGGGTCGCGTTCGTCGCGCTTCACGCGGAACCACGTCGCGTACAGCGCGGGCAGGTAGAACAGCGTCAGCACGGTCGCGCTCGTGATGCCGCCCATCAGCGCGGTCGCCATCGGCCCGAAGAAGTTCGAGCGCAGCAGCGGGATCAGCGCGAGCACGGCGGCCGCGGCCGTCAGCGTGATCGGGCGGAAGCGCCGCACCGTCGCGCCGATGATCGCGTCGACGCGGCCGTGGCCGACCGCGATGTCCTGCTCGATCTGGTCGACCAGGATCACCGAGTTGCGCATGATGATCCCGAACATCGCGATCACGCCGAGCATCGCGACGAAGCCGAACGGCTGCCCGAACAGCAGCAGCGTGGCGACCACGCCGATCAGCCCGAGCGGCGCGGTCAGCACGACCATCAGCACGCGCGAGAAGCTCTGCAGCTGGATCATCAGCAGCGTGAACACGGCGATCGCCATCAGCGGCATCTGCGCGTTGATCGAGTTCTGCGCCTTCGCGCTTTCCTCGACCGAGCCGCCGATGTTGATCTGATAGCCGACCGGCAGCTGCGCGCGCAGCGCGTTCAGCTTCGCGTCGACTGCATGCGTGACGTCGATGCCCTGTGCGCCGGCGCGCACGTCCGACTGCACGGTGATGGTCGGCTGGCGGTCGCGTTCCCAAACGACGCCGTATTCGAGCGTCGGCTCGAAGCGGCCGAGCGAGCCGAGCGGCACCGGGCCGTTCGGCGTCGGCAGCGCGAGGCCCGCGAGCTTCGCCGGATCGACGCGGTCGGCCTGCGGCGCGCGCAGGTCAACCGCGATCAACTTGTCGCGCTCGCGGTACTGCGTGACCGTCGTGCCGGACAGCGTCATCGCGAGGAAGCTCGACACGTCCTGCGACGTCACGTTCAGTTCGCGCGCCTTCTTCTGGTCGATCTCGAAGCGCACCGAGCGCTCGGCCGGCTCGTCCCAGTCGAACTGCACGTTGACCGTGCGCGCATCGCCGCGCATCGTCGCCGCGACCTTCTCGGCGATCGAGCGGACCGTCGCGATGCTGTCGCCGCTCACGCGGAACTGCACCGGATAGCCGACCGGCGGGCCGTTCTCGAGCCGCGACAGCCGCCAGCGCACGGCCGGGAACTTGTCGCGCAGCGTGGTTTCGAGCCAGGTCGCGAGCTTCTCGCGATCCTCGACCGATTTCGCGGTGATCACGAACTGCGCGAAGTTCGGCAGTTGCAGCTGCTGGTCGAGCGGCAGGTAGAAGCGCGGCGCGCCGCTGCCGACGAAGTTCACCGAATGATCGATCTCGGGGCGCTTGTCGATCGCCTTCTCGAGGCGTTCGGTTTCGCGCAGCGTCGCCGCGAACGACGCGCCCTCGGGCAGCCGCAGGTCGACCAGCAGCTCGGGCCGGTCGGAGCTCGGGAAGAACTGCTGCGGCACCA
The DNA here is from genome assembly GCF_009362305.1 of Burkholderia sp. BE17. NCBI lineage: Bacteria > Pseudomonadati > Pseudomonadota > Betaproteobacteria > Burkholderiales > Burkholderiaceae > Burkholderia > Burkholderia sp. BE17. Next base: position 28,033 of record NZ_WHNU01000050.1, on the reverse strand, counting down.
GCGAGAAGCCCATCAGCGACACGACGAACAGGGCGCCCGTGATCAGCAGCACGACGAAGCGCCGCTCGATGCACCAGTCGACCCAGCCGCGCAGCCGCCGGTAGAAGCGGGTGTCGTAGATGTCGTGCTCGTGGTCGTCGGGCAGGTGCGCTTCGTGCGCCTGCCGCTTGCGCTCGGGCAGCATGTGGAAGCCGAGCAGCGGGATCAGCACGACGGCCGCGAACCACGATGCGATCAGCGCGATCGCCGACACCTCGAAGATCGAGCGCGTGTATTCGCCGGTGCTCGATTTCGCGAGCGCGATCGGCAGGAAGCCGGACACCGTGACGAGCGTGCCCGTCAGCATCGGGAACGCGGTGCTGGTGTACGCGAACGCGGCGGCGCGCGCGCGGCTGTAGCCCTGTTCGAGCTTCACGGCCATCATCTCGACCGCGATGATCGCGTCGTCGACGAGCAGCCCGAGCGCGAGCACGAGCGTGCCGAGCGACACCTTGTGCAGCCCGATGTCGAACAGGTACATGAACAGGGCCGTGACCGCGAGCACGACCGGAATCGAGATCACGACGACCATCCCGGTGCGCAGGCCGAGCGACACGAGGCTCACGACCAGCACGATCGCGATGGCTTCGGCGACTGCCTCGAGGAAGTCGTCGACCGAATGCGCGACCGCGTGCGGCATGCTCGACACCTCGACCAGCTTGAGGCCGGCCGGCAGGCGCGCCTGCAGGTCCTTCGATTCGGCGTCGAGCGCCTTGCCGAGCCGGATCACGTCGCCGCCCGGCTGCATCGTGACGCCGATGCCGAGCACGGCCTTGCCGGCCGCGCGCATCTGCGTGACCGTCGGATCGTCGTAGCCGCGCTTCACCGTCGCGAGATCGCCGAGCCGGAACGTGCGGCCGTTGATGCGGATCAGCGTATCGGCGATCGCATTGACATTGTCGAACTGGCCGCTCGGCCGCACGAACACGCGATCGTCGGCGGTCGTCAGCACGCCGGCCGACGAGATGTCGTTCTGCGCGTTGATCGCCTGCCCGAGCTGCTGCGGCGAGATGCCGAGGCGCGTGAGCTGCGCGTTGTTCACCTCGATGAAGATCCGCTGGTCGGGGTCGCCGAAGTAGTCGACCTTGCCGACGCCCGGCACGCGCAGCAGCACGGTGCGCAACTGGTCCGCGTAGTCGTGCAGCTGCGCGGGCGTGAAGCCGTCGCCTTCGAGCGTCCAGATGTTGGTGTAGACGTCGCCGAATTCGTCGTTGAAGAACGGGCCCTGCACGCCGGGCGGCAGCGTGTAGCCGATGTCGCCGACCTTCTTGCGGATCTGGTACCAGGTCTCGGGCACGTCCTTCACGGGCGCCGAATCCTTCATCGTGAAGAAGATCAGCGATTCGCCGGGGCGCGAATAGCTGCGCAGGAAGTCGATGGCCGGCGTTTCCTGCAGCTTGCGGCCGATCCGGTCGGTCACCTGTTCCTGCACCTGCCGCGCGGTCGCGCCGGGCCAGAACGTGCGGATCACCATCACGCGGAACGTGAACGGCGGGTCTTCGGACTGCGCGAGCCGCGTGTACGCGAGGATACCCGCGAGCGTCGCGAGCGCGATCAGGTAGACGACGAGCGCCTGGTGGCGCAGCGCCCACGCCGACAGGTTGAACCGGCCTTCTTCGCGGGAGGTGCTCACGATGCGAAGTCCTCAGGATGCAGCGGCGCGATCGGGCGCACCTTCTCGCCCGCGCTGACCGTATGCACGCCCTGCAGCACGACGCGCTCGCCCGGCTGAAGCCCGTGCGACACGGTGACGGTGCGCTCGTTGAAGCGCGCGACGTCGACGCGGCGCAATTCGAGCGTGTCGTCCTTCGTGCGCACGACCCACACGGCCGGCTGCGCGCCGTCGTGGAACAGCGCGGTCGCGGGCAGCGTGATCGGCTGCGCGTCGCCGGCGGCCGGCGTGCCGTCGAGCGCGACGTTCGCGGTCATCCCGAGGCGGATCGCCGGATCGGGCGCGGCGAGCGTGAGCTTCACGCGATACGTGCGGCTTTGCGGATCGGCGGCCGGCGCGACTTCGCGCACCTTCGCGGCGAACTGGCGGCCCGGCAGCGACGGCAGCGTGACGGTCGCTGCATGGCCGGGCGCGAGCGACGCGAGCGCGGCCTCGGGCACGTCGCTGACGACGTCGACGTCGCCGGACCACGCGAGCTGGTAGACGGCCTGGCCGGCCGACACGTTCTGGCCGGTGTCGGCCTGTTCGGCGGTGATGTAGCCCGCATGATCGGCGACGAGCGTCGCATAGCGGAGCTGGTTCTTCGCGAGCGCGAGCTGCTGCTGAGCCTGGTCGCGCTGCGCGAGCGCCGACGTGTAGCTGTTCTGGGTCTGCTCGAGCTGTGCGGTCGCGATCAGGTTTTCATGCGCCTGCGCGCGATCGCGGTCGAGCTGCTGCTTCGCGAACGCGAGGGTGTGCGTCGCGGCATCGAGCTGCGCCTGCGCGCTCGCGGCGCTTTTCTCGACGTCGGACGGATCGAGCAGCGCGACGACCTGGCCGACCTTGACCGTATCGCCGAGCCGAACCTTGCGCTCGACGATCTTGCCGGCGATGCGGAACGACAGCGGCGTCGCGTAGCGCGGCTGGATTTCGCCGGGGAGCGTGCGCGCGACCGCGGCGCCATCGGCGTGCGCGGGCAGCGCGACGACGGGGCGCGGCGCGGGTGGCGCGGATTCTTTCGAATGACAGGCGGCGACGAAGAGCGCGACGCCGATCAGCAGCGCAGCGCGGGAACCGGAGCGATTCACGAAACCCCCAGGTGAGGTGGAGCGGAACGAAGCCGGCAAGCGCGGTGGGCGCTTGCCCCAAGCGGCGCCGACACGGGCGCGCGGACAACACTTTCAGAAACTGTTGCGGATTCTAATACACACCTGTATCTGAATGCAAAGGTGAATCCGAAAGGGGAAAGGTGCTAGACTGCGCGCCATGAAACCACAGCGCTTAACTCGCGAGCAGAGCAGGGACCAGACGCGCGAACGTCTGCTGAAAGCCGCGCACCGGATTTTTCTGAAGAAAGGCTATGTGGCCGCGAGCGTCGAGGACATCGCGGCCGCGGCCGGCTATACGCGCGGCGCGTTCTACTCGAATTTCCGCAGCAAGTCCGACTTGTTGCTGGAGTTGCTGGAGCGCGATCACGCAGAGGTGCGGGCCGATTTCGAGGCGATCTTCGACGAGGGCGGGTCTCGCGAACAGATGGAATCGACGGCGCTCGCGCATTACCGGACGTTGTTCCGCGACGACGAATATTCGCTGCTGTGGGGCGAGGCGAAGCTGCAGGCCGCGCGCGACGCAAAATTCCGCGTGCGTTTCAACCAGTTCCTGCACGGCAAGCGCCTGCAGATGGCCGAATTCATCCAGCGCTTCGCCGAGCGCGCGGGCACGCCGCTGCTGCTGCCGGCGGAGACGCTCGCGTTCGGGCTGATGTGCCTGTGCGACGGCGTGCAGTCGTACTACACGGCCGATCCGCAGCACGTGCCGGCCGACGTGGCCGAATCGGTGCTCGCGGGGTTCTTCGCGCGGGTCGTGCTGGGGCGCGCGCCGGACTGAACGGGGAAGCGGGTTCGCGGGCGTCGTGTCCGCCCGCGGCAGGCTGGATGCGATGAAGCGGTGCGGCGCGAGCCGCACCATGCGCGTCAGCGCTCGCCGGTCATCCGCCGGTACGCGTCGAGCAGCGACGTCTTGTAGACGACGCCCGCGAGCATCGGCTCGGCTTCGCTTTCGATCACCGGCAGCCGTTCGCCCTGGAACGCCATGAAGCGTTCGAGTGCCGTCGCGAGCGGCATGTCGGGCGTGAGGAGCGGAAACGGCGTATGCGCGTAGTGCGCGGCCGTCTTGTCGGACGTGTCGCGCTTGTCGAGCAGGTCGGACGTGATGTCCTTCAGCGCGACCGCGCCGCGGAAGCGCCCGGCGTCGTCGGTCACGTACAGGTACTTCACCGGATATTCGAGAAACACGCGCGTCATGTCGGCGACGCTCGCGGTGAGCGGCACGACCGTCTGCGCGGGCTGGATCAGCGCGCGCATCTGCGTGGTGCGCAGCCGCAGCCGTTCCTGCGCGTCCTGGTAGTGGTGCAGCGTGATCTCGTACATCGACGTCGTGCCCGTCGCGCGTGCGACGAAATACGCGAACACGCACGACACCAGCAGCGGCAGCACGACCTGGTAGCTCAGCGTCATCTCGAAGATCATCAGGATCGCCATCAGCGGCGCCTGCGTGGCGCCCGCCATGAACGCACCCATCCCGACGATCGCATACGCGAAATACGCCGACGTATGGCCGGGCCACAGCGCTTCCATCGCGAGTCCGAACAGCGAACCGAACACCGCGCCGACGAACAGCGTCGGCGTGAAGACGCCGCCGATCGCGCCCGAGCCGGCGGTCGCGGCGGTCGCGATCACCTTGAACACGAGTACCGCGATGAGTGCCTGCCAGGTCCACGGCGAATGAAGGATGTGGTTCACGACGCTGTAGCCGTTGCCCCATACGTCCGGAATCCACACCGAGATCACGCCGACGACGAGGCCGCCGAGCGCGAGCCGCACGGGCAGCGGCACGGGCAGCCGCTTGAACTGGTTCTTCGACGCATCGAGCAGGTGCAGGAACTGCGGCGCGAGCACGCCGCACAGCGCGCCGAGCACGACGAACAGCAGCACTTCGGCGCCCGTGACGGCCGGAAACACCGGCATCTCGTACGGCGGCCGGTAGCCGGCGAATTCGCGCATCACGATGTTCGCGACGACCGACGCGACGACCATCGGCCCGAAGCTCTCCATCGCGATCGTGCCGAGCACGATCTCCGACACGAAGAACGCGCCGGCGATCGGCGCGTTGTACGCGGACGTGATGCCGGCAGCTGCCCCGCACGCGACCAGCAGGCGCAGGCGCGGCGGGTCGAAGTGCACGAAGCGGCCGACGAGCGACGCGGCGAGCGCCGCGAGCTGCACCATCGGGCCTTCGCGGCCGATCGAACCGCCGCTGCCGATCGTCAGCAGCGACGACACGCTGCGCCACAGGCTCTGCCGCACGGGCACGATGCCGTTGCCGAGCGCGACGGATTCCATGTAGTCGGTCTTGCCGGACGGCTTGTCGCCGCGTGTCGCGAACAGCAGCACGCAGCCGGCGAGGAAGCCGCCCGCGGCCGGCATCCAGAACCGCACGTACCACGGCAGGCTCTTCGCCATCTGGACGAAGCTGCCGCTGTGTCCGGAGATCAGGCGCTGCATCAGGTCGATGCCTTCGCGGAACGCCATGGTGGCAAAGGCGCCGCCGACGCCGACGATGGCCGACCAGATCAGCATCGTATGGGCGTCCGACAGGCGGAACAGCGTTTCGGCGCGAGTGCGCAGCTTCAGCAGGAACGAGAGCACGGCTGAAAGAGGGCGATGGAAAACGACGCGAAGCATAGCACTGCGCCGCGCCCGCGGGACCATCCCGTCGGGCGCGGCGCGCGAAGTGTCACGAATGGGCGGCTCAGCCAAGCCAGTGCTGCACGGCCCAGGTGATCCCGTAGCCGCCGGCGATCAGCCACACGTACAGGATCAGGCCGGTCACCAGTGCGCGGGGGCCGGCCGCGCGGATCTGCGACACGCGCGTCTCGATGCCGAGCGCGGTCATCGCCATCGTCAGCGCGAAGGTGTCGAGCACGTTCAGCGTGTGCGTGACGTCGGTGGGCAGCACGTTCAGCGAATTGACGATCACGAAGCCGAGGAAACCGAGCGCGAACCAGGGCACGGCTACCTTGCGCTTGCCTTGCGCACCGCCTGCGGTCGCGCGGGCCGAACGGGCGAGCCACCAGCCGAGCACCAGCAGCACGGGGACCAGCAGCATCACGCGCGTCATCTTGACGATCGTCGCGATGTGCGCGACCTGCGGGCTGATGTCGCTGGCTGCGCCGACCACCTGCGCGACCTCGTGGATCGTGCCGCCGAAGAACAGGCCGAGGCCGGCCGGATCGAGGTTCAGCAGCCCGGCGTGATACGCGATCGGGTACAGGAACATCGACAGCGTGCCGAACAGCACGACGCTGCCCACGGCCATCGCGCTCTGGTGCGGCTTCGACTGCAGCGTCGACTCGAACGCGAGCACGGCGGCCGCGCCGCAGATCGCGCTGCCGGCGGCGGTCAGCAGCGCCGCGTCGCGGTCGAGTTTCATCAGCTTCATGCCGGCCCAGGTGCCGATCACGAGCGTGCTGACGACGACCAGCACCGAGACCGTCAGGCCCGGCAGGCCGACCTGCGCGATTTCCTGCAGGCTCACGCGCAACCCGAAGAATGCGACCGCGATGCGCAGCAGCTTGCGCGCGGAGAAATTGACGCCGGCCGCCCAGCTGGCCGGCATGCCGTCGCGCAGCGCATTGCCGTACAGCGCGCCGGCGACGATGCCGACGATCAGCGGCGACAGGCCGAGCCCGGCGATCGCGGGGAGCTCGGACAGGCTCGTGACGGCGGCGGCGAACAGCGCGACGAACAGCACGCCGTTCAACTGGCCGCGCATCGACGGCGTGGCGTGGCTGAGAGGGGGAGTCGGGGCAGTGGACATGGAGCACCGTAATTGAGCGTGTTGCGATGCTGTAATCCTAATTTCGTTATATCGATATGAAAAATTGTGATTTGTGACGTAAACTATCCGGAAAGCCGATAATTCATCCCCATGACCCCGGATCAACTGATAACGTTCGCCGCCGTCGCCGAACACCTGAACATCAGCCGTGCCGCCGTGGCGCTGCATCTGTCGCAGCCGGCCGTGTCGGGCCAGTTGCGGCTGCTGCAGGACGAATTCGGCGAGCCGCTGTACCAGCGCGACGGCCGCGGCATCCGGCTGACGCCGGTCGGCGAACAGCTCGCGCAGTACGCGAAGGCGCAGCGCGACACGTTCGCGCAGGCGCGCGCGTTTCGCGACGCGGTGCGCGGCCTCGAGGCCGGCACGCTGCGGATCGGCGCGAGCACGACGCCGGCGAGCTACCTGCTGCCGTACCTGATCGCGGCGTTCCAGCCGCGCGCGCCGCGCGTGACGATCCAGACGATGAGCGGCAATACGGCCGACGTGGTCGCCGCGCTGCCGTCGCTCGACATCGCGATGATCGAAGGGCCGCCCGGCGAGGCGCTGCCGCCCGGCACGGCCGTGCATGCGTGGCACGAGGACGAGATCGTCGCGATCGTGCCGGCCGGCCATCCGCTGGCTGCGCCCGGCTACGATGCGGGCGTGACGCTCGCCGCGCTCGCCGCCCATCCGCTCGTGCTGCGCGAGGAGGGCTCCGGCGTGCGGCAGCTCGTCGAGCGCGCGTTCGCGCATGGCGGCGCGCCGATGCGCGTCGCGTTCGAGATCGCGGGCGTCGAGGCCGTGAAGGAGGCCGTGCGCGCCGGGATGGGTGTCGGGTTCGTGTCCGCGATGTCGCTGCGTCATCAGGATGCGGCGCTCGTGCTGCGCTCGCTGGCGCCCGCGCCGCTCACGCGTCATTTCTCCATCCTCGTGCCGCATGGCGGCGCGCCGTCGCGGGTTGCCTCGCAGTTCCTCGAAATGAGTCTCGCGCAGGACCTCGCCTGAGCGGCCGAAGCCCGCCCGGAAACGTGCGATGCACGCCGGCGGGCGCGCGTTCGCGTGGCGCCCAGCCCTAGGGATTTCCTCTATGGCGTGCGTTCGACGCGAAGCGCACCATCCGTCTCAAGCAAATGGAACCGGTTCCATTTCGGTAAAAAAGGGCAAAATGGCAGACATCGTGATCGTGGCGAGCGCATTCGGGATAGGCCGCGTGCGTCAGGAGGGCCACAGTGCATTCGTCGCGACCGCGGCGGCATCCGGTGCGACCGGTTTCGAGGTGCGGCGCGAGCTGTTCGCGTCGGACGACGACACGACGCCCGGCGCGCTGGCCGCGCTCGGCGCGCAATTGGCCGGCCACGGGCTGTGGTCGGTCTATTCGACGCCGGCCGCGCTGTACACGGAAACGGGCGCGCTCGATGCCGACGCATTGCGCGACGCGCTCGCGGAAGCCGACGCACTCGGCGCGCGTTTCGTGAAATTCCAGCTTGGCGGTTTTGCCGGCGACGCGCATGCGGCCGACATCGTCGCGCTGTCGCGCGGCGCGCGTGCCCGGGTGGTGGTCGAGAACGGCCAGCTTCCGGTCGGCGGCACGCTCGCGCAGTTCCGCGGGCTGTTCGACGCGCTGGCCGCGGCGGGCCTGCCCGATGCGCTCGGGATGACGTTCGACATCGGCAACTGGCAGTGGCCGGGCGAAGCGCCGCTCGACTGCGCGCAGATGCTCGCGCCGCATGTGGAATACATTCATTGCAAGGCGGTTGCCGGCGAGGGCGCGCGTCGTTTCGCCGCTGCACCGGCGCCGAACGATTCGCTCGTGACCGGCGTGCTCGCGGTGTTGCCGCAGCATGCGCCGCGCGGCATCGAGTTTCCGTTCGACGCGGCCGACCTGGCGGGCGATGCATGCCGGCGTGTCGCGTGGCTTGCGACCGCGTGACGGCGGAAGGATCCGGAGGAGTTCACTCATGAAAGCAGCACTCGATGTCGTGACCTATGGCGAGGCGATGGCGATGTTCGTCGCGACCGAGCCTGGCCACCTCGCGCATGCGGCGCAATTCACGAAGCGGATCGCGGGCGCCGACCTGAACGTCGCGATCGGCCTGTCGCGGCTCGGTTTTCGGGTCGGCTGGATGAGCCGCGTCGGCCGCGATTCGTTCGGCGGCTACGTGCTCGACACGCTCGCACGCGAAGGTATCGACGCGTCGTGCGTGACCGTCGATCCGCGTTACCCGACCGGTTTCCAGTTGAAGTCGCGCAACGACGACGGCAGCGACCCGACCGTCGAATATTTCCGCAAGGGTTCGGCCGCAAGCCACCTGTCGTGCGACGATTACGTGGCCGACTACGTGCTCGGCGCGGGGCACCTGCACCTGACGGGTGTCGCGCCGGCGATCTCCGCGACGTCGTGCGAGCTCGCGTTCCATCTGGCGCGCGAGATGCGCGCGGCCGACAAGACGATCTCGTTCGACCCGAACCTGCGCCCGACGCTGTGGCCGTCCGCCGACGTGATGGCGAAGACGCTGAACGCGCTCGCGGCGCTCGCCGACTGGGTGCTGCCGGGCCTCGCCGAAGGGCGGCAACTGACCGGGCACGACACGCCGGCCGACATCGCGGGCTTCTATCTCGCGCAAGGCGCGCGCGGCGTCGTGATCAAGCTCGGCGAGCAAGGCGCGTACTTCCGGACGGCCGACGGCCGCGAGGGCACGGTTGCGGGCGAGCGTGTCGAACGCGTCGTCGACACGGTCGGCGCCGGCGACGGTTTCGCGGTCGGCGTGGTCAGCGCGCTGCTGGAAGGCCGCAGCGTCGAACAGGCCGTCGCGCGTGGCAACCGGATCGGCGCGCTCGCGATCCAGGTGATCGGCGATTCGGAAGGCTTGCCGACGCGCGACGCACTCGATCGGATCGAAAATGTCAGCAATCGCGCCGATCGCTTAGAGGAAACCGTCACCGCGCAATAAGAGGCCGAACACGGCACAATCCGCGGATCCATTTCGTGCATCAAGCACCGCTTTGCGTGAGACCGGACGGCAAAGCAGGCGACCGGAGCGGTGCGGAAGCACCGGCTTCGGCCGCGAAGCGCTGAAGCGTCAGCCCGGTCAACAAAGGAGACATTTTGATGGCAACCAATCTCGCAGCCCGACGCTGGTGGACGATCATGCCGATCGTGTTCATCACGTACAGCCTCGCTTACCTCGACCGCGCGAACTACGGGTTCGCGGCCGCGGCCGGCATCAACCAGGACCTCGGGATCGGCAAGGGCCTGTCGTCGCTGATCGGCGCGCTGTTCTTCCTCGGTTATTTCTTCTTCCAGATTCCCGGCGCGATCTATGCGGAACGCCGCAGCGTGAAGAAGCTCGTGTTCGTCAGCCTCGTGTTGTGGGGCGCTTGCGCGGCGCTCACCGGCGTGGTCAGCAACATCCCGTCGCTGATGGCGATCCGCTTCGTGCTCGGCGTCGTCGAGGCGGCCGTGATGCCGGCGATGCTGATCTACATCAGCAACTGGTTCACGAAGAGCGAGCGCTCGCGCGCGAACACGTTCCTGATTCTCGGCAACCCGGTCACCGTGCTGTGGATGTCGATCGTGTCGGGTTATCTCGTGCATGAATTCGGCTGGCGCCACATGTTCATCGCCGAAGGCGTGCCGGCCATCCTCTGGGCCGTGTGCTGGTGGTTCCTCGTGCAGGACAAGCCGGCCGATTCGCCGTGGCTCACCGCGCAGGAAAAACGCGACCTCGACGCCGCGCTCGCGGCCGAGCAGGCGGCGATCAAGCCGGTGCGCAACTATGGCGAGGCGTTCCGCTCGCCGGCCGTGATCAAGCTGTGCGCGCAGTATTTCTGCTGGAGCATCGGCGTGTACGGCTTCGTGCTGTGGCTGCCGTCGATCGTCAAGAACGGCTCCGAGCTCGGCATGGTCGCGACCGGCTGGCTGTCCGCGCTGCCGTATCTCGCGGCGACGATCGCGATGCTCGCCGCCTCGTGGGCGTCCGACAAGGTCGGCTCGCGGCGCGGCTTCGTGTGGCCGTTCCTGCTGATCGGCGCGGCCGCGTTCGCCGCGTCGTACGCGCTCGGCTCGTCGCATTTCTGGATCTCGTATGCGCTGCTGGTGGTCGCAGGCGCCGCGATGTACGCGCCGTACGGCCCGTTCTTCGCGATCGTGCCGGAACTGCTGCCGAAGAACGTCGCCGGCGGCGCGATGGCGCTGATCAACAGCATGGGCGCGCTCGGCTCGTTCGTCGGCTCGTACTTCGTCGGCTACCTGAACGGCGCGACCGGGTCGCCCGTCGCGTCGTATGCGTTCATGAGCGCCGCGCTCGTCGCCGCGGTGATCCTCACGCTGTCCGTCAAACCCCAGGCGCGCGATGCGCATCCGCTCGCCGCGCCGCTGCAAGGAAAATGAATCCGATGAAGCCTCGTATCGTCGCGTACAAGCCGCTGCCCGATGACGTTCTCGCGTACCTGCGCGAGCATGCGGACGTCGTGCAGGCCGACGGCGCCGACGCGCTCGCCGATGCGCTCGGCAACGCGGACGGCGCGATTGGCGCGAGCCTGAAGGTCACGCCGCGGATGCTCGACCGCGCGCCGCGGCTGAAGGCATGGTCGACGATCTCGGTCGGCTACGACAATTTCGACGTCGCGGATCTCACGCGGCGCGGGATCGTGCTCGCGCATACGCCGGACGTGCTGACCGAGTCGACCGCCGATACGGTGTTCTCGCTGATCCTCGCGTCCGCGCGTCGCGTGGTCGAGCTGGCCGAGTGGGTGAAGGCCGGCCACTGGCATCGCAGCATCGGTCCGGACCTGTACGGCACCGACGTGCAGGGCAAGACGCTCGGCATCGTCGGGCTCGGCCGGATCGGCGGCGCGGTTGCACGCCGCGCGGCACTCGGCTTCCGGATGCAGGTGCTGTACGCGAACCGGTCCGCGCATGCCGAAGCCGAGACGCAGTACGGCGCGCGGCGCGTGACGCTCGACGAACTGCTCGCGCGGTCGGATTTCGTGTGCCTGCAGGTGCCGCTGTCGCCGGAAACGCACCACCTGATCGGCGCGGCCGAATTCGCGAAAATGAAGCGCGGCGCGATCCTGATCAATGCGTCGCGCGGGCCCGTCGTCGACGAAGCCGCGCTGGTCGACGCGCTGAGCGCGGGCACGATCCGCGGCGCGGGGCTCGACGTATTCGAGAAGGAGCCGCTGCCGGCGGATTCGCCGCTGCTGCAGATGAAGAATGTCGTCGCGCTGCCGCATATCGGCTCGGCGACGCACGAGACGCGCCACGCGATGGCGCGCTGCGCCGCGGAAAACCTGGTCGGCGCGCTGGCCGGCACGCTGCGCGCGAATCTCGTCAATCCGGACGCGCTCGCGCGGGCCTGAGCCGCGTCGGGTAACAGGGCGACAGCCGGCCGGCGGGGCGCCGGCGCCGTTAGAGGCGATGGTCTTGGTGCCGGAGGGCTGGCTGCGTTATGATCGCCCGCTTGTCGCATCGACGGCCCGGCAACGCTGCCGGCGGCGCCCGGCGACGGGCATTCGCGCCAGGTCCGGTGCGGCCGACTGCTTTTGCATGTGATTGAAGCGGGCGCCGATGCGCCGGCGCTGATCGACCGCGAAGCATGGAACCCGCGTAAGCGCTGAAGGGCTGACGCTGGTCGACCGCGAAGCATGGGACCAGCGTAAGCGTTGAAGGGCTGACGCTGGTCGACCGCGAAGCATGGGACCAGCGTAAGCGCTGAAGCGCTAACGCTGGTCGACAGAGGAGTCTGCCGGGTGGCTTACGTTTCCAACAACAAAGGTCCGTCTGCCCACGAAGCGGCGCGGATCATACGTCGCGAGGCACGACAGTGACCGATTCGCAACCTTCCACGACGCGTCCGGCGACGATCAGCGACGTCGCGCGCGAGGCCGGCACGGGCAAGACCAGCGTTTCTCGCTACCTGAACGGCGAAACGCATGTGCTGTCCGTCGATCTGCGTCAGCGCATCGAGGCCGCGATCGCGCGGCTCAACTACCGGCCGAACCAGATGGCGCGCGGGCTCAAGCGCGGCCGCAACCGGCTGCTCGGGATGCTCGCGGCCGACCTGACCAATCCATATACCGTCGAAGTGCTGCAGGGCGTCGAGGCCGCGTGCCACGCGCTCGGCTACATGCCGCTGATCTGCCACGCGGCGAACGAGGTCGAGATGGAGCGCCGCTTCCTGCAGTTGCTCACGACCTACCGTGTCGAAGGGCTGATCGTCAACGCGCTCGGCGCCGAGGAGGACGTGCTGCGCCCGCTGCGCGGCGCCGGCATCCCGGCCGTGCTCGTCGACCGCACGGTCGAGGGGTTCGAGGCCGACCTGATCGGCCTCGACAACGCCGATGCGATCGAGATGGCGGTCGCGCACCTGATCGAGCACGGCTTCGACGCGATCCATTTCGTCGTGCAGCCGTTCGAGCACGTCAGCTCGCGGCGCGTGCGCGAGGCCGCGTTCCGCGCGGCGCTGGGCGCGCGCGGGTTGCCGGTGCCGGCAACGGTCGTGCTCGACCTGAACGAGCCCGACGCGGCCGCGGCGGCGCTTGCCGACCTCGATACGCGCATCGACGATGCAACGCGGCGCGGCGTGCGTGCGGCGCTGTTCGCCGCGAACGCGCCGGTCGCACTCGCGATCGCGCGCCACCTGCGCGCGCGTTTCGGCGCCGAGTGGCAGCAGAAGGCCGCGCTGCTGTCGATCGACGATCCGGAATGGGCCGAGCTGATCGGCATCACGACGATCCGTCAGCCGACCTACGAAATCGGCTACAAGGCCGTCGAATTCGTGCACGAGCGGATCGACGGCGCAGCGGGCGACGTGCGCGTCGCGATGCTGCCGGGCGAGCTGATTGCGCGCGCGTCGACCGCAAGCTGAGTATCATTCGGGGCACGCAGCGCGCCAGGTGCGCTGCCCCGAACAAGGAAATACATGACTGTCGCTCCCGTCACGCTGGCGGTGCTGATTGCCGCCACGCTGATCATCGCGCTGCTGCCGCTCGTCCTCTTCCGACTCCTGCGCAAGCCGCTCGCGCTCAACCGCCGCGACACGATCGTCGGCGTCGCCGTCTTCACGCTGTTCGCGATGATCGTCGAACGCGCATTCCACGGTCTCGTGCTGAGCCGGACGCCGGCGGACGGCTGGCTGACGCAGCCGCTCGCGTTCGTCGCGTACAGCGCGCTCGCGACCGCCGTATTCGAGGAAGTCGGCCGTTATCTCGGGATGCGTTTCCTGAACCGGCGCTACGGCGCGTCGGCCGGCGACGGTCGCGGGATCGGCTACGGGATCGGCCACGGCGGCGCCGAAGCGTGGTTCGTCGGCGTGCTCGTGTGGGGCCAGTGGTCGTATCTCGCGTGGCTGGCAAGCCGCGGGCAGCTCGAGACGCAGCTTTCCGACCTGCCGGGCGATACCGTCGTGCGGCTGCACGTGATGCTCGCCACGCTGTCGGTGCAGTCGATCCTGCTGTTGCTGCTCGAACGCTGCGCAGCGCTCGTGCTGCAGCTTGCGCTGTCGGTGCTGGTGTGGCGCGGCGTGCGCGCCGGTCGCGCGGGCGTGTTGCCGCTCGCGATCGTGCTGCATGCGCTCGCGGCGGCGCCGGCGCTGCTGTACCAGGTGCGCGTGCTGCCGGCCGCATGGGTCGAGGCCGCGTATTTCGTGCTGGCCGCGATCCTGGTCGTGGTGATGGTGAAGGCGTGCCGGCCGCCGCGTACGGCTGCCTGACGGGAGAGACTGGATGGACGACTATCTGATCGAATGCCAGAGCGCCGAATTCGACGCGCTCGCGCGCGTGATCTGCGATCTCTTTCCGGAGCAGACGCGTTTCACCGAAAGCAGCGACGAGCGCGGGCGGTTCCTGTCCGTGCACTGGCTCGCGATGCGTTTCGGCGCGACGCCGAAGCGGATGACGCTCGATATCCGCATCGTGCCGGCCGCGCTCGCGCGTTATCTCGCGCTCAAGCCGATGCAGCGCGCACGCAGCCATGCGGTGCTGCATGCCTATACGGAAGCGATGCTCGGGTCGCTCGAGGAGCGCCACGCGGCCGGCGAGGCCGTCGAGCGCAACGCGGAACTCGAACTCGACGAAGACTTTGCGTGAGCATGCACGCCGGCCTCATGCCGGCGCGGCGGATTACGCGTCGCGGTAGACCTGCGCGAAGCGCTGAGCCTGCACGACGCCGTAATCGCCGGGTGCGTACTGCATCACCCAGTCGCCGGCGACGCCGCGCAGCGTGTCGCCGTTTTCCGAGCGGGCGATCGTAAACGGCTCGTCCATCCGGCGCGCGAGCACGACGGCCGGCCGGTTCCGGTAGGCGCCCGGTGCGCCGTGCGCGAGTGCCGGATCGGCGGGCAGGTATTTGGCGTCGAAGCGCGCGCGCGACACGACCCAGCGGTCGCCGGTCGAGCCCGTGATCAGCGCGTCGCCCGCGACGTAGCGGTTCGGGCCTTCGAGGCTCATCAGTTCGCCGTCGGCGTCCGCGAAAGAAACGGCAACGGTTTCGTCCTTGACGACGCGACGGGCCTGCGGGTCGGTGCGCAGATCGATGTTCTTGAGTTCGAGCATGGCGAGGAAGTGCGGGAAAAGCCGGGAGCTTATCCCGAATTCGGCGCGCCGTGTGACGCGCGCCGACCGCCGGCAGGATGCGCGGCGCCGTTCGGCCCGTAACGGGCAGCGCGGCGCCGGCGGGGAGGGCGTCAGGGTTGCGCGGGTGCGCTTGCGGCCGGCGCGGCTGCCGCCTTGCCTTCCTTGCCCTTCGTCTTGGCCTTGCCGCGGTGCTCGCCGCCATGGCTCAGCCAGCTGCGGAACGTCGTGTCGGCCAGCGCCTTCTGCTCGGCCGGGAAGCTCTCGTAGAGCGGCGCGAATGCGTCGGCGAGCTTCTTCGCGCCGTCGGCGTTCGCCTGCGACAGTTCCGCATACTGCTTCATGTCATCGATCGCGGAGACGTCGTGCTTGGCCATCCGGTCGCGATAGAGGCGGCCCATCGTTTCGCCGTTGTCGCGCATCGTGTCGGCGAACGTCTTCCATTGCGGTTCCTGCGCCGACGTGATCTTCAACTGGTCGTGCAGGTACTTGATGCGCTGCTCGACACGCGCTTCGTGGCGTGCCGCGCGCTGCTCGGCGCTCGGAGCCGACGCCGCGGCCGTCGTGGCCGCAGCGGGCGTCTGCGGCTGCGCCGGGGTTTGCGCGAACGCGCTGGCTGCAACGGCGAGCGTAGCGAGGGTGAGCGAGATTTTCTTCATGATTGGCTCTCCGGGGTGGTGTCTTGCGAGCGGGCGCGGCGGCAATTGCCGAAAGCACGCATTTCGCGTCGCACATTATTAGTAGCACGTTGCGTGCGGCGCGGCAGCGAAAGCGACACTTGCTTACATCCGATACGAATGGAAATTGAAAGGGACATGGCGGGTCGGCAGCGGGGCTGGCGATGGTCCGGCGCGTACCGGCGCCGGGAGCGGCAAGTGGGCGGCAAGGGGGGCGGCAAGCGCGATCCGGATGCGGTCGTCGCGCACGGACAAGGCGGCGCGGCCACATGACGGCGCGCGATTGCGCGGTCGTGCGATGCCGTTTGGGCGTACCGGCGTTCGGCGCTATCATCGCGTCACCTTCCACTTAGCCGGCGCGTCGCATGCCGGCCCAGCCTCATGCGTCCACCCCGCCTCGACCAACTCGACGATCTCGACCGGCAACTCGTCGCGCTGCTGCAAGCCGATGCGCGCGCGAGCGTCGCGGATCTCGCGCGCCAGCTCGACGTCGCGCGCACGACGGTCGTCGCACGTATCGCGCGGCTCGAACGCACCAATGTGATCGCCGGCTACAGCGTCCGGCTCGGGCAGGACGTGCTCGACGCGAGCATTTACGCTTATGTCGGCATCATCCTCACGCCGAAGTTCGGCAAGGACGTGTTGCGCAAGCTCGACCGGATGCCCGAAGTGCAGTTGCTGTGCGCGGTGAGCGGCGAATACGACTACGTCGCGTGGCTGCGCGCCGATTCGCCCGAGCGGCTCAACGACCTGCTCGACCAGATCGGCACGCTCGAAGGCGTCGAACGCACGACGACGTCGATCATCCTGTCGCGCAAGATCGATCGCGGGACGATCGGCGGGTGATGCCCAGGTCCGATGTGCGTCGCGCCGCGTGTGTTGCGCCGGCGCGTCGGCGTGGTTATCGGGCCGCGCCGGGCGGCCGCGCGAGCGGAATCCGCACCGAGACCCGCAGCCCGCGCGATGCCCGTTCGTCCGCATACGCGAGCGCGATGTCGGCGCCCATCCGGTCCGCGAGGATCTTCACGATCGACAGGCCGAGCCCGGAGCCGATCTGCGCGTTGCCGGGCACCCGGTAGAACGGATCGAACACGCGCGCGCGTTCGTGCGGCGCGATGCCCGGCCCGGTGTCGGCAATCGTCACGCACGCGTGCGTGTCGGTTTGTTGCGTCGACAGGTCCACGCGTCCGCCGGACGGCGTGTAGCGGATCGCGTTGTCGACCAGATTCATGACCAGCGACGTGAGTTCGAGCTCGTCGACGGGCACGCGGGTGTCCGGGCCGTCGTCGATGCCGATATCGAGTGTCTTCGCGTCGGCGAGCGGCATCAGGTCTTCCAGCACGCGGCGATAGATCGCATGCACCGATACGGCGCCGGGCGGCGCGGCCGGTGCGCTTTGCGCGCGCGCGAGCGCGAGGAGCTGCCCGATCAGGTGGCGGCTGCGGTCGAGCCCGCCGCGCAGCGCGGCGAGCCGGGCGCGCGCATCGTCCGGCAGGTCGCTGTCGGCCAGGCGCTCGGCCTGCAGCGACATCGCCGTGAGCGGCGAGCGCAACTCGTGCGCGGCGTCGGCGACGAAGCGGCGCTGCGCGTCGACCGATTGCGCGACGCGCGCGAGCATCCGGTTGATCGCGACGACGAACGGCCGCACCTCGGCCGGCACGTGATCGGCCGGCACCGGGCGCAGGTCGTGCTCGTCGCGCGCGTCGATGCCGGCGGACAGCACGGCCACCGGGCGGAACAGCTTGCGCACGAGATCGGCGACGAGCAGCAGCAGGATCGGCACGAGGATCAGCAGCGGCAGCGCGGTGCGCCACGCGCTTTCGCGCGCGACGTCGTCGCGCATGCCGGCTTCCTGCGCGACCGCGATGCGCTCGCCGTTCGCGAGCGTATGGATTATCACGCGATACGCGTTGCCGCCGACATCGACCGTATGCAGCCCGTCGGCGAGCGTCGGCGGCAGAGCAAGCCGCGGCGTACCGTCGGCGCTCGGTTGCGGCGCGCCGCCGACCGGCAGCGGCTGCACGATCACGCGCGACAGTTCGTCGCTTTCGCGCGCGGGCCCGGCGCCGGCGGCACGGGGCGAGGGCGCGCGCTCGCGGTCGAGCAGCGTCGCGACCTCGCGCAACACGTCGTCCTGCAATTCGTGCGCTTCGTCGAACGCCGATGAAAACGCGAACGCGGCCGCGGCCGTCGCGACGACCAGGATCGCGGCCGACAGCGCGACCGACAGCCGGAACCCGATCGACTCGCTCAGGCGCTTCTTGAAACCATCCATCCCGCCCCCCTGACGTTCTTGATCACGGTGCTGCCGAGCTTGCGGCGCAGCGAATGGATCAGGAATTCGACCGCGTTGCTTTCGACTTCCTCGCCCCAGCCGTACAGGCGATCCTCGAGCTCGCGGCGCGACAGGATCGCGCCGGGGCGCACCAGCAGCGCGCGCAGTAGCGAGAACTCGCGATTCGACAGCGGGACGGGCGCTTGCCCGTCGACGGCGGCTTCGCGCGTCGCCGGGTCGAGCGACACGATGCCGTTGCTCAGCAGCGGCGCGGCTGAGCCGGCCCGCCGCCGGATCGCAACGCGAATCCGCGCGAGCAGCTCGGCCATCTCGAACGGCTTCACGATGTAATCGTCGGCGCCGCCGTCGAGGCCGCGCAGGCGGTCGTCGAGACCGTCGCGCGCGGTGACGATCAGCAGCGGCGCGCTGGCGTCCTTCGCACGTATGCCGGCCAGCACGTCGAGCCCGTCGCGGCCGGGCAGGCCGAGATCGAGCAGGATCAGGTCGTAGGGCTGCGCCGCGAACGCGGTCAGCGCGCGCACGCCGTCGGTGACCCAGTCGGTGGCGTACGACGCGTCCTTCAGCGCGGCATGGATCGCCTCGCCGATCATCGGGTCGTCTTCGACGAGCAGTATTCGCATGCGTGTTCTCCGTGCCGCGCAATCGCCGCCAGCGTATGCGATTCCCGGGCGTGCGTCACGCGCCGCGCGCCCGGCGCAACGCTTATTTGCCGCCGAACCGGTCGAAGGCCGCGAGCAGGTTCTTCATCGCGGCGGCCG
Organism: Burkholderia sp. BE17; assembly: GCF_009362305.1. Taxonomy (NCBI): domain Bacteria; kingdom Pseudomonadati; phylum Pseudomonadota; class Betaproteobacteria; order Burkholderiales; family Burkholderiaceae; genus Burkholderia; species Burkholderia sp. BE17. The sequence goes on along the minus strand of NZ_WHNU01000050.1, from coordinate 9,163 downwards.
AATCGGCCTGGGTCGGATGGTCGGCGCGCAGCGCGGACAGCGCGCGGTCGATCTCCTGATCGACCATATGCCAGTCGGCGGCCGCGCGCGGCTTGAGGCCGGCCTCGGCCGCATCCCACGCGATCTCGAGATCCTTGATGCGCGCCTTCGCGCCGGCCAGGTCGCCCTTGCCGACGAGCGTGTCGACGTCGGCGGCGATCGTGCGGAACTGCGACAGGTCGCCGAGCTTCGATGCGCGGGCCGCCGCGGACGACGCCGCGGCCGGTGCGGGCACCGCTGTCGATGCGTTCGCATCCTGTTGCTTCGAGCAGCCGGCGGCGGCGCCCAGCACGGCAATCGTGGCCGCGGCAACGGCGAGACGGGAAACGGAATACGGGAAGCGCATGGAGTGTCCTCGATTCGATGAACGGAAAGGAAAGGGGGTCATTCGGCCGCGCCGGCGCGCGTATGCGGGCCGCTGCCGAACTGCGCGACGGCGACGAGCAGCACGATCACGGTCAGGAACAGCAGGCTCGTCCACGCGGCGCCGAAGCCGAGCCCGCCGTATGCGCGGGCCTGCGTGAGCAGGTCGCCGAGCGAGGCGCCGAACGGGCGCGTCAGGATGTACGCGATCCAGAACGCCAGCGTTGCATTGGCACCGAGCCGCCACATCACGAACACGGTCGCGATCAACGCGCCGAAGCACAGCGCGCCGAGCGTGAAGCCGAGCCCGAGCGCTTCGGTCGCGAGATCGCCCGCGGCGGTGCCGAGCGCGAACGTGCAGAGGATCGCGGCCCAGTAGAACAGTTCGCGCCGCGGCGTGACGATCGTGTCGATCGACAGCGAGCCTTCGACGCGATGCCACACGAAGAAGATCGCCGCGAGCGCGACGGCAAACGCTGCCGTGCTTGCATACAGGCTGACGTTCAGGCCGTCGGTGAGCAGGTCGGTGATCTGCGTGCCGACGATGCTGACCAGCACCACCGTGAGCCAATAGATCCACGGCACGTAGCGGCGCGTGCGCAACTGAAGCCACAGCGCGATCGCGAGCAGCGACGCCATCGCGATGCGCGTGACGGTCTGGCCGAGGCCCGCGTTGACCGCGAGAAAGTCCGCGCCGGTTTCGCCGACGGTGGTCGACATGATCTTGATGATCCAGAACGACAGCGCGACGTCGGGCACCTTGTTCAGCCAGTGCGACGCGCGATTGACGGGCAGGGATTGCATGCGATGCCTCCTTGGCGATCGAGTGGTCGGCATGCAGTCTGAAACGGGAGACTTAGGCCAGCCATAGCGAGGCCGGCAGCGGGATAAATACGCTGTTTCGACATTTCGACGAAATTGTTCGTCGTAACGTCGAAATTATCGGTCGTTTCGCATCATTCTTCGTCTTGGAACTGATTTTGCGCGTCCCTAAACTGTGTTCATGGCTCGACGCCGTCCACAACACCAAACCCATCATCAGGAGATAAGCGCATGAAAATCGCCATCGTCGGCGCAGGTCTGATCGGCCACACCATTGCTCACATGCTGCGCGAAACGGGCGACTACGAAGTCGTCGCGTTCGACCGCGATGCGGATGCGCTCGCGAAGCTGTCGCGCGAAGGCATCGCGACGCAACGGGTCGATTCGGCCGACGCGAACGCGATTCGCGAAGCAGTGAAGGGCTTCGATGCGCTCGTCAACGCGCTGCCTTATTACCTCGCGGTCAACGTCGCCGCCGCCGCGAAGGCTGCCGGCGTCCATTACTTCGACCTGACCGAAGACGTGCGCGCGACCCACGCGATCCGCGAACTGGCCGACGGCTCCGACCGTGCGTTCATGCCGCAGTGCGGCCTCGCGCCGGGCTTCATCGGCATCGCCGCGCACGAGCTCGTGAACGGCTTCAGCGAAGTGCGCGACGTGAAGATGCGCGTCGGCGCGCTGCCCGAGTATCCGACCAACGCGCTGAAGTACAACCTGACGTGGAGCGTCGACGGCCTGATCAACGAATACTGCCAGCCGTGCGAAGCGATCCGCGACGGCCGCAAGCAGTGGGTGCAGCCGCTCGAAGGCCTCGAGCACTTCTCGCTCGACGGCACCGAATACGAAGCGTTCAACACGTCGGGCGGCCTCGGCACGCTGTGCGAGACGCTGTCGGGCAAGGTCGAGACGCTCGACTACAAGTCGGTGCGCTACCCGGGCCACCGCGAGCTCGTCCAGTTCCTGCTGGAGGACCTGCGCCTGTCGACCGACCGCGACACGCTGAAGTCGATCATGCGCCGCGCGGTGCCGTCGACGAAGCAGGACGTCGTGCTCGTGTTCGTCACGGTGACGGGCGTGAAGGACGGCCAGCTCGTGCAAGACGTGTTCACGCGCAAGATCTTCGCGAAGGACGTGTGCGGGATGCACATGAGCGCGATCCAGATCACGACGGCCGGCGCGATGTGCGCGGTGCTGGATCTGTTCCGCGAGAAGAAGCTGCCGCAGAGCGGTTTCATCCCGCAGGAAAAGGTATCGCTGAAGGCGTTCCTGTCGAACCGCTTCGGCAAGCTGTACGAAGGCGGCACGATGGAGCGCGTGCACGCGGTGGCCTGACCACCCGCCAGCCTCTGGCACGAGGGCCGTACGACGCCGGGAGCGCAGCAGCGCTTCCGGCGTTGTTTTTTTGGGGAGAGAGAAGGGTGCCGGTCAGGCCGGCAACGGCGGGACGATCGTCGCCGCGGGCGCGGGCGGCACGATGCGGTACAGCAATGCGTCGACGTCCGTGTCGGATGGCGCGGTGTTGTCGAACATCACGATGCCGTCGCATTCGTGGCCGGTCGGCACGAAGCGGCGCTGCCGGTATTCGTCCCAGTGCGCGAGCTTGTACGCATCGTTCGGGTTGCCGCGCGCGACGATCCGCGCGTGCGCGGTGTCTTCCGACGTGTGGACCCAGACGACCGTCAGCGTGACGTCGGGCGCGATGCCGAGCCATGCGCGGTCGAGGATGCGCCGGTCGCGCACTTCGCGCGACAGCGGGCCGACCACGATCACGCTGATGCCGAGCGCGAGATTTTCACGGGCGGTATCGAGCAGGCCGTGGTATTCGGGATCGCGCAGATGTTTCAGGTAAAGCGGGCTGTCGCGGTCGTTCGGATCCGCGGTGAGCGCGCCCATCGCGGCCGAGCTGTAGCGGCCGTACAGCGTGTCCTTGTCGAGCAGGCAGAAAGCCTCGCCGGTCGCGCGCATCAGCGGCCCGATGAGCCGCTTCGCGAGCGTGGTCTTGCCGGTGCCGGCGTGACCGCAAAAGAACACCAGGTGCGTCACGAATACTTGCTCCCCGCCTCCTGGCCCGACGCGTCGCTGCGCTTGTCGCCGCGCGAGAACACTTCCGCTTCCAGCCACATCGCGTTGACGATGCCGAAACCGAGTGCCACGCCGATGCCGAGTATCCACGAGAAATACCACATGGGTCTGTCTCCTTGATGGTTGGGCCGCACGGCAGTGCGGCGCACGTGCCGAAGTGCGTTGGTACGCGTGCTGCGGCGCACGCAGCACGATCATGACCAATATCGGCGTGCCGCGCAAGCCGGGCCGCCCGCGCAGCAAAACGGTAAACTGATGCGCAAACGGCAACATCACGGACAACATGCTGATCAACTGTGCTGCATACCAGGACGGCCGCAAGCTGGCCGACATCGATATCGACGCCATCAGCGACTACGTGTCGAAGCCCGAATGCTTCGTATGGGTCGCGCTGAAGGATCCGACACCCGACGAAATCGACCTGATGGGCGAGGAGTTCTCGCTGCACGAGCTCGCGCTCGAGGACGCCCGCAAGGGGCACCAGCGGCCGAAGATCGAGGAGTACGGCGATTCGCTGTTCGCGGTGCTGCATATGGTCGAGCTCGACGATGACGGCGAACTCAAGGTGGGCGAGCTGAACGTGTTCGTCGGCCCGAACTATGTGCTGTCGATCCGCAACCACACCGAGCAGGACTTCCGCGACGTGCGCAAGCGCTGCGAGCGCGAGCCGCATCTGCTGCAGGAAGGCTCGGCGTTCGTGTTCTACGCGCTGATGGACCAGGTCGTCGACCGCTATTTCCCGATCCTCGAAACGCTCGGCGCGGAGCTCGAGGAACTCGAGGACCGCATCTTCACGAAGGCCACGCTCGCATCGTCGCGCGCGATCATCGAGGATCTCTATTCGCTGAAGCGCCGCCTCGTGTTGCTGCATCAGCACACGGCGCCGCTGATCGAGCCGCTCGCGAAGCTCACGGGCGGACGCATCCCGCAGATATGCAGCGGGATGGAGCATTACTTCCGCGACGTGTACGACCATCTGCAACGGATCGTGAAGACGATCGAAGGGCGGCGCGAGATGGTCGTGACGGCGATCCAGGTCAACCTCGGAATGATCTCGCTCGCCGAGAACGAGGTGACCAAGCGGCTCGGCTCGTTCGCCGCGCTGTTCGCGATACCGACGATGATCGCCGGCATCTACGGGATGAACTTCGCGAACATGCCCGAGCTGCACCTGAAATACGGCTTCTATGGCTGCATTGCCGTGATGGTCGTTGCCGATTTCGCGCTGTGGTGGCGTTTCAAGCGGGCAGGGTGGCTGTAGCCGTTCTTCGTGCCTAGCGCGGCGCGTGCTTGCCGACCACGACGCGCCACGGGCGCACGCGCCAGGATTTCACGAGGCCGTTCTGCACGTACGGATCGGCGCGCGCGAACGACTCGGCCGCTTCCGGCGAATCGCCTTCGAACACGAGCACGGCCTGGTCGGCCGGGTCCGCCAGCGCGCCGGCGAGCATGAGCTCGCCGCGCTCGGTCGCGGCCTGCGCGAGCGCGAGGTGCTCCGCGCGGAACGGTTCGCGCCGCGACAGGTAATCGTCGACGAGTTCGTAGATCAGCTGGTAATGCATGCGTTTCTCCGGGAAGGGGCGGCGGCCGCGGACGGGTGCGTCGGTACGGCCGTCGGTCAGTCTGCTGCGGCCTGTAGCGGCCAGTATAGGACAGCCGGGCGACAGCGACGCGACGCAAGCGAAAGCGTATCCCGTTCTCTCAAATGCAACTAACGGTCCGGTTTTCCTGCGTCCTGAAATCCCGGGCGCGAACGCGCCTTTGATGCAGCAGAGTCTGCAGGAAAGGCCCCGGCAGGGGCGACGCGATCATGAACCGTCCGCCCCCGGCGGCTCGCTTCTACGCCTTGTATCCGATCGTGCGCAGCAGATCCTTGCGCCAGCGCACGTCGTCGTCGTTCTCGACGCCGAGAGGCGGAAAACCGTCGACGACGCCGACGATCCCGCGTCCCTGCGCGGTTTCCGCGACGATCACGTCGGTCGGGTTCGCGGTCGCGCAGTAGATTCGGCAGACCTCCGGCACGGCCTTGATCGCATTGAGCACGTTGACCGGATAGAAACCGTCGCCGAGGAACACGATGAAAGCGTGACCGGCGCCGATCGCGAGGGCGTTGCGGCACGCGAGTTCGACGAGCTCCGCATCGGTGCCGGAACGGCGCACGAGCCGCTTGCCCGATGCCTCGCAGAACGCGAGCCCGAAACGGATGCCGGGCACGGTGCCGACCAGCGTCTCGTGGATGTCCTCGACGGACTTGATGAAATGCGACTGGCCAAGGATGAAATTCATGGCCTCGGGCTTGTCGACGGCGACGGTGTGCAATTGCGGCATGGCGGACCTCGTCTGGCGATGCGGCGCGCGCGCCGCAATGGGCTCTCCAAGCTTAGTACGCGGCGGCCGGCGCCGAAAGCGGCGGGTGCGTCCTATCCTTCGTTGTGTATGGCGCGCGAGCGCGAATGCAAAGGAGGGCGAAATGGACGTGCGACAAGGTTTCGTCGACTGCGTGGGTCGCACACCGTTGATCCGGCTGGCGAAGCTCAGCGCGGAAACGGGCTGCGAGATCCTGGGCAAGGCGGAATTCATGAATCCGGGCGGATCGGTGAAGGATCGCGCGGCGCTCTACATCATCCGCGACGCCGAGCAGCGCGGCGCGCTGAAGCCGGGCGGCACCGTCGTCGAGGGCACGGCCGGCAACACGGGCATCGGTCTTGCGCATATCTGCGCGGCGCGCGGTTATCACTGCGTGATCGTGATTCCCGACACGCAATCGCCGGACAAGATGGCGATCCTGCGCACGCTCGGCGCCGACGTGCGCCCGGCGCCGGCGGCGCCGTACCGCGACCCGAACAACTATCAGAAGATTGCCGGGCGGCTTGCGGACGAACTCGACAACGCGGTATGGGCCAACCAGTTCGACAACGTCGTCAACCGGCAGGCGCACTACGAGACGACGGGGCCGGAAATCTGGCGCGACACCGCGGGCACGGTCGATGCATTCGTCTGCGCGACCGGCACGGGCGGCACGCTGGCGGGCGTGAGCCGCTACCTGAAGGAGCAGAATCCGGAGGTCCGGATCGTACTGGCCGATCCCCACGGCAGCGGGCTCTACGGTTACGTGAAAACGGGCGATCTCAGCGCCGAAGGCAACTCGATCACCGAAGGCATCGGCTCGACGCGCGTCACTGCGAATCTCGCCGGTGCGCCGATCGATGACGCCGTGCGGATCGACGATACGCAGTGCGTGAAGATGGTCTACCGGCTGCTGCGCGAGGAAGGGCTGTACGTCGGCGGCTCGAGCGGCATCAACGTCGCGGCGGCGGTCTGGCTGGCCCGCCGGATGGGCCCGGGGCACACGATCGTGACCTTGCTGTGCGATCGCGGCGACATCTATCGAGCGCGGCTTTTCAACCGCGAATGGCTGCGTGAAAAGGGGTTGGAACCTGGGCTGGAGCCCGAATGACGAAGGGGCGCGGCGGCGATTTCCATCGGCCCGAATGCGAACTATGCTGAACGAATCCGGTGCGAACGCCGTTCGCTCGATTCGTCAGACGAGGTGTGCCATGTCCGTGTCAGCCACCCTGCAGGATTGCCTGCGTCAGAAGTCATCGCGGTACGAAGTCGTGTACCACCCCTATAGCCATACGAGCATGGAGACGGCCGCCGCCGCGCATATTCCCGGCGATCGCCTCGCGAAAACCGTGCTTCTCGAGGACGACGAGGGCTACGTCGCCGCCGTGTTGCCGACGACGCACGCCGTGCGCCTGTCGGATCTTTGGGTGAAGACGGGCCGCCATCTCGTGCTCGCCCGGGAGGTCGAACTGCGCGAACTGTTCAAGGATTGCGACATGGGCGCGCTGCCGCCGGTCTGCATGGCGTACGGGATGAAAACGTTCCTCGAGGAACGCCTTGCGCAGCAGCCGGATGTCTATTTCGAGGCCGGCGACCACGAAGCACTGATCCACATGACGCAGGACGAATTCCTGACGCTGATGGAGACGGCCGAGCGCGCGCATTTTTCGCACAGGATGCAGGGCATGCAGTCCTGAGCGCGAGGCGCATGCGGCGAGGCGCGGGGGCGCTTCGCACGCGTGCGCGCCGATGCGTGGACGGCTTGGTCGTGTGCGGGGCGCGTGGCGTCATCCGCGACAGTTAATTCGATATCCGAAATTGTTCGGCGGACTTTCACGTGATGAAGGTTCGCCTCTCTTTGTATCGGATTGCAGATTAATCAAGCGATTGGTTATTCGCGCGCTCGACGTGCGCATGGAGCCGTGCCGGCCGGCTGGAGGAGGGTGGGCGGGGGCACTGGACGACCGATGCCGGCGTTGGCGACGCGAAGGGGTGCGCCTTGCCCGTTTTTCCGGGGCGAACCATTTTGGTGCGGCGTGGGAAATACGAGAATATTTATGTCGAAAGGGCTGAATATTCGATTTCGTATATACCCATACAAAACAATTACTACTTCAATAATAGAAGCTGGATTTATGCTTACCGGAATATTATTTGAATAAACCCTCCAAACTTTGTATTCGGGCATCAAATAAAGTTTGACGGCAAAATTTTTTCCTTGCTATCTTCTGCACCCAAGTGAACGGCGCTATTGACACCACCGTGTAACGAACGGCGAACCGTCTGCGAAAACGAAACGCCAGATCGCGCCAGCTCAGCTGACAATTGCCTGAACGTGCAGGCGCGTGGATTTCCGGTGCGACACACCGGGCCACGCCGGCCGGAACGATTCCTTGAAAACGAATTAATTGGAATTCGAATTTGATTCTTTCAATTCGGATTGCAAATTGAATTTGAAATGAAATCTTCGGGTTGAAGCGGAGGCGATGCCGACCTGGCTTCGCAACCGGCCGCAACCCGAAACTGGGCGAATCGCTTGGGGGATGGATGGTGGGCATGAAAGTCGAAGAACGTCTGGCTACTTCGAACAGCGGACTGGCTATGCTGGGGCGTCCGCGAGAGTTCGGCAGGAAGCAGCAGAATCCGGTGCGCCGGTTCGGCGGCATCGGAATCGTCCTGGTGCTGCATGCAGTGCTGATCTACGCATTGCTCAACGGCCTCGCGACGAAAGTCGTGCAGGTGATCCAGCATCCGATCGAAACCCGCATCATCGAGCCGGTCAAGCCGCCGCCGCCACCGCCGATGCCCGTGGTCAAGCTCCCGCCGCCGAAATTCGCGCCGCCGCCACCGCCGTTCGTCCCGCCGCCGGAAGTGCCGGTGCAGGCGCCGCCGCAGGCGACGATCACGCACCAGTCGGCACCGATACCCTCCGCGCCGGCCGTGCAGGCACCGGTCGTGGCGCCCGCTCCGGCGCCGGCCAAGCCGGTCAGCCATGACGTGGGTGTCGTCTGCCCGAATTCGGACACGCTTCGCGCGTCGATCCAGTACCCGAAGGAAGCGCAGGAAAACAACATCACGGGCGACGTGACGATCGAATTCGTCGTGGATGCGGAAGGGAACATCACGAACGAGCGCGTGGCGCAGTCCGCCGATCCGATCCTCGATCGCGCCGCCTACAACACCGTGAAACGGTTCAAGTGCGTCGCGCAGGGCCAATCGGTGCGGGTCCAGGTGCCGTTCTCGTTCAATCTGAATTAATGCAGTGGGCGGCCCGGCGCGAGCCGGGCCGGGGAAAACCGTCTCGAACTGAAGTATTAAGTTTACCGAAAGAACTGGAGTGGGGTATGACGAAGCGTTCACTGGCCGCGCTGGCGGCAAGCATGTTGATGTCCGTCGCCGCAGTCGACGGGTTCGTTGCACCGCAGCTCGCTCACGCGCAGGCAAGCGGGGCGGCCGGCACGTCGGCGCAGGCGGTGGCACCGTCGGCCACGCCGGCCCCGGCCCCGGCCCC